>DAOWNN010000057.1 GCA_030642585.1 Bacteroidota bacterium
GACAACTCTTATGAAAGTTCAGGTGTTTACGCCCTTTCAGGGTTCAGGATTCATTAGTCCAGATTAACAGGACGTTGCCCTGTAAGGAAGATTGATGTATCGGTGTGGCAAAAAAGATAGCCACTAAGGCACAAAGACTCAAACCTGCCTGACAGGCAGGGAAACACCGAGAATTTTGATAGCTAATTAAGGATTGTGACACTTTGAAATAAAGCAATTAATAATAAGCCCTGAAAGTCAGCCTGCAGACAGGGGCTAAAGCAAAAAATACAGACATGCAAACCAATCGAAGAAATTTTCTCAGAAAAGCAGCCGCAGCTAGTGGAGCGCTGGCACTTACCAATCTATTAAACAATTCATATTCCAGGGAATTGAATCAGGCCCTGGATAGAATGGGCCATATTTCTCCTGAAGAACTTGCTTCGGAAGAAGAATTCTGGTATTGGGTTCAAAATTCATTTTCTGCATCTCCAAATATCATCAATATGAATAATGGAGGAGTATGTCCACAGCCAAAAGTGGTTCAGGAAATATTTGAACACTATAACAGGGTGAGCAATGAAGGCCCAGCGTATTTCATGTGGCGAATTGTTGATTCCGGAAGAGAAAATGTACGAAGGGAGCTTGCAAAACTTGCCAACTGCTCTCCAGAAACCATTGCAATTCAAAGAAATACATCAGAGGCCCTGGAAACAGTAATTTTCGGTTTGAACCTGAAAAAAGGGGATGAAGTTGTTCTCACAAAACAGGATTATCCCAACATGATCAATGCATGGAAACAAAGGGAAAAAAGAGATGGCATCGTGCTCAAATGGATCAACCTTCCTCAACCAATCGAGAACGATGATGAAATCGTAGCTATATACAAAGAAGCATTTACTTCAAAAACCAAGCTGGTACAAATCATGCATATGATCAACTGGACAGGTCAAATTTTGCCGGCAAAAAAAATTGCCCGGGCTGCGCATGAAAAGGGAATTGAAGTAATGGTAGATGGAGCACATAGTTTTGCACATTTCAAATTCTCTGTAACTGATCTTGAATGCGATTATTTTGGCACCAGCCTTCACAAATGGCTGTATGCACCATTTGGAACGGGTATGTTATATGTAAAAAAGGAGAAAATTGCGGGATTATGGCCTCATATGGCTCCATCTGACCCTGAAAGTGATGATATTAGAAAATTTGAAGCTTTAGGGACACGTAGCATGCCAGCAGAAATGGCTATTGGTAAAGCAATTGACTTCCATATGCTACTAGGGTCTGAAAGGAAAGAGGCACGCCTCAGATATCTCAAAAATTATTGGATGAAAGCGGTTGCTGATTTACCAGGGATTAGATTTTATACATCCTTAAAACCGGAGTATTCCTGCGGACTTGGCAACTTTGGGATTGAGGGAATGGAGCCCGGAGAAATTCAAAAAGAACTATTCGGGAAATATAAGATCTATACTGTTGCTATAAACTGGGAAAATATTCACGGGGTAAGGGTTACTCCAAACGTTTATACCACCATGGATGAAATGGACTATCTGGTAGAAGCAATTAGAAAAACAGGCAGTTAAAAAGCGGCGCTGTCTCAAAAGCACAAAACCCGTTTATCTTAACGTGAGTTCGATATAATGCTTTGCTTAAACAGATGATAATCAATAAGGGGCTGTCTCAAAAGGCTATGTTTTGGTCATCCTGAACTTGCCTGCCTGCCGGACAGGCAGGTTTCAGGATCTAATAACAGTTGACTGTCAGCATAATAAGATTCTGAACTAACCTGCCTGCCGGCAGGCAGGATTACTTCCTGCGGTCGTGAGTAAGTTCAGAATGACTGCTTTTGAACCTTTTTAGTACAATTGAACTTCCCCAGGCTAAAGCCAGGGCTTATTGATTATCTGGATGTTATTAAAAGCTACGGTTTTTCTCACATCGAACTCACCTTATTTTAAACTTAATGTGGAAGATCAATACAGGCCCATTTCAGATAGTTTACCTTCTTTAAACCCTTTTGGGGGCAAGAAAAGCTTTGCATCCAGGTCTTTCTGCTTCAACTTATAGACTTCTGTTGTGAAGCTGCTTTCAAAATCATATTCAACAGTTTTCATCATCAGGCCTTTCTTCCTTAATTGTGCGTATTTTGGATCTGCCTGTCTGCTTAAAACTCCGGGTAATTCTGTTCCCATTTCCTCCAGCATTACACTCAGTTTCATCAAGTCCATGT
Source organism: Bacteroidota bacterium (assembly GCA_030642585.1). GTDB lineage: Bacteria > Bacteroidota > Bacteroidia > Bacteroidales > VadinHA17 > JAYEGO01. The sequence goes on from DAOWNN010000057.1 coordinate 2,213, forward strand.
CTCTTTCAATCTGAACTTCATCTGAAACCCAAACTTCTTCTTTCATGATCTTATTGATAAACAATCCATACCCGGAAGCACTGATACCTGCAATCTTTTCCTTTTCACCGGTATTTACAAGTGTAACTTTGTATCTGCTTTGAGTATTATCCATGGTATCTTTCAGGCTTGCAATATAATAATCATAGGTAGCTTTGATCATTTCCTGCTCTTCTTTCGATCTCGCAGAAATATCTTTAATCATTTCAGCTTTTACAGCATCCTTAAGTTCCTTTAAATAGCTTTCAACACTTCCCTTCCAATAAATTGATTTACTGCTATTAATAAAAGTTACAGAATAATCATTAAGGTCAAAAATACTTACAAAGCTTTTCTCCTCCAGCCTGAGTTTTTGTCCTTGTATATAGTATGTATATTGGTATTTATCTTTTGATTCAGAATCAAAATTCCTTTCATGAATTATCCATCCGGCATAAAGGCTTCCACTTAAAGAAAGCAGTGAAGCAAAAAGGAAAAAAGAGATCAAATTATTTTTCATCTAAATTGTTTTTATTAATTATTATCCAAAACATTAATATTGAAATAATCTCCTCAAAATTATTCAAAAAAATACACAGCATAAAAAAACCCTGCCATAAATTATAGCAGGGTTTGTAAATATATAGATTTTTCTGCAGATCCGGAGATCTTTAAGAAATATTGGGCCTTATTACATCATTCCACCCATTCCACCCATTCCGGGAGCACCTCCCATTGGTGGCATGGCGGGCTCATCTTCTTTCGCATCTGTAATAACACATTCGGTAGTCAGTAACATTCCGGCAATAGATGCAGCATTTTCAAGAGCAATACGAACTACTTTAGTTGGATCGATAACGCCAGTTTCTAATAGTTGCTCATACCTATTTGTCCTTGCATTATAGCCATAATCACCTTTACCTTCTTTTACCTTTTGAACAACTATTGCGCCTTCAACTCCGGCATTCTCAACAATCTGGCGGATAGGTTCCTCGAGTGCACGTTTGATGATCTGAATACCGGTATCCTGGTCTTCATTTTCACCTTTCAATTTTTCAAGGTCTTTCAATGTTCTCAAATATGCAACTCCACCTCCGGGTATAATTCCTTCTTCAACAGCAGCACGAGTGGCACTCAATGCATCATCCACACGGTCTTTCTTCTCTTTCATTTCCATTTCTGAGGCCGCACCAATATAAAGTACCGCTACACCACCAGAAAGCTTAGCAAGTCTTTCCTGCAGTTTTTCTTTGTCATAGTCGGAACTTGTAAGATCTATCTGTTTTTTAATTTGATTTACCCTGGCACTGATATTATCCTGGGCACCTGCACCATTTACAATTGTAGTATTTTCTTTATCAATTGTAACTTTTTCAGTTCCACCCAACATTTCCAGGGTAGTACTTTCCAGTTTCAGTCCTTTTTCATCGGTAATCACAGTACCTCCTGTCAAAATTGCAATATCTTCAAGCATTTCTTTCCTTCTGTCACCAAATCCCGGAGCCTTAACGGCTGCAATTTTCAAGGAACCACGAAGCTTATTTACCACCAAAGTGGCAAGAGCTTCTCCATCTACATCTTCAGCAATGATCAGAAGAGGCCTTCCATCCTGGGATGTTGCTTCAAGAATTGGCAAAAGATCCTTCATAGTAGATATCTTCTTATCATGAAGCAAAATATATGGATTCTCTAATGTTGTTTCCATCTTATCAGCATCGGTAATGAAGTAAGGAGAGATATATCCACGGTCAAATTGCATTCCTTCAACTACTTCAACAGTAGTTTCCGTACCCTTAGCTTCTTCTACGGTAATAACACCTTCTTTTTTAACTTTTTCCATTGCCTCTGCAATGAGTTTCCCAATTGCAGAATCATTATTTGCTGAAATCTTGGCAACCTGTTCAATTCTTTCATTTTGATCACCAATAATTTTGGTTTGTGCCTTAAGGCTTTTCATCACCTCGTTTACAGCCTGATCAATTCCTCTTTTCAAATCCATTGGATTGGCTCCGGCGGTTACATTTTTTAGTCCGACTTCAATAATGCTTTGAGCAAGTATAGTAGCAGTGGTTGTTCCATCACCAGCATCATCAGCAGTTTTCGAAGCCACCTCTTTAACCATCTGTGCACCCATATTCTCAAATGCGTCTTCAAGCTCAATCTCCCTGGCAACAGTTACCCCGTCTTTCGTAATCTGGGGTGCACCAAATTTTTTGTCCAGAATAACATTTCTACCTTTGGGTCCGAGAGTAACTTTCACTGCATCTGCAAGAGCATCCACCCCCTTTTTTAACAGGTCTCGGGCTTCAATGTTAAATTTAAGTTCTTTAGCCATTTCTTTAAAGTTTTAAGTTTATTATTGTTTTAAATATTTTATTACTAATATTAAATCACTGCCAGAATATCAGACTGGTTCATGATTAAATAATCTTTTCCCTCCACATTGATTTCAGTCCCGGAAAATTTTCCGTAAAGAACTATATCTCCTGCTTTCACTTCCATTTTGCATCAGCAGTACCGGTACCTACGGCTACAACCTTCCCGCTTTGTGGCTTCTCCTGAGCTGAATCAGGAATAATAATGCCACTTATTGTTTTCTCTTCAGCTGCCTGGGGTTCAACAAGTACCCTGTCGGCTAATGGTTTAATTTTAATTTTGCTCATATCAGATAAATTTTATTTAGGTTTTTATATCAATTATTACCCAGAGCTTTTATCATATTCTGTGCCAAAGCCAAAACCATAAGTTTTTGATATTTTGAGTGGACAGAATAACAGCCTTATAAATATGCTCTTTGCCATTAAATTCAATGTTTGTCAGGTAAACATCTTATAGTCTACCACTTAAGAAAATCATTCTGTTTTTCAAAGTAAAAAAAATGTCAGCCTTATTATGACAGACTGACATTGATTGTTTTTTGAATTTACTCCTACTCAGGATTAGAGCTCCCATCAGTAGGAAGAGCAGTGGGCAGGTTTGGTATCTGCGAAGGATCTATAGCCCGGTCAATTTGCTCCTGGATTCTTGATTTTTCCTCTCCGTTCCCTCTGGGTATAGCGGCACTGGTCATTAAGCTTAATGCAAACAGGCTAACTGCCAGGGTCCAGGTTGCTTTCTCAAGAAAGTCTGTGGTCTTTCGAACACCCATAACCTGGTTTGATGCTGAAAAGTTTGCTGCAAGGCCTCCTCCTTTAGAATTCTGAACTAAAACCACAAGTATCAATAAGATACTTACAATAATTATCAATATTGAAAATAATGTATATAAGCCCATTTTCTCTTGATTTAGAGTTTGTTAATTCTTTTTTCTATCTCCTCAATTCGACGTGCAAAGTAAATACTTTTTTCCGGAAATTTCAAACTTAATTCCTGGTAGAAAAAAATTGCCTTGGAATAATACCCCTGCTTGACATAAATATTTGCCAGAGTCTCAGTAAAAAGGCCATCCCTGTCAGCAATACTTGCAGCAGACATATCTTCTTTCTCATCATAGTCATCATTATTGGGTTGAATCCGTGGATTCTCCAAAATAAATTTATCAATGATCTCACGCTGACTTGAAACAGGCTTTTTCTCTCCCCCGGAAAGACTTTCATTGCCTCCCTCCGAAGGTGTAGTTATAAGCATGTTTAACCAGGATTCGAAAGAGTGAATTTCTCCCTTAAAATCTGTTTTGTCGTCAATTTCTTCTGACTCAATTCGACTTTCCATTTCAACTTTAGAAGAAGAAGTTGTTTCTTCCTCCTCATGATTCCCGATGCTCTTCTCTTCATTTCCAGTATTTTCATTATCTATAGGATAATCCAGATCCAGAAGAGAATCTTCCTTATATAAAACATCTTTTTGTTCCTCACCAGGCAGGTATTCAGCATCACTGTAAAGATCATCTACTTCTTTCTCATCCCCCAGCAGGAGCAACTCTCCTGCTTCACTAAAACTTTCTTCCTGCTTCGATTCTTCTTTCTTCACTTCCGGAAAACTTTCTCCACGAATTTCAGCAAGACGTCTTTCAACTTGCGTCCTTAATCCGTCGGCAGATCCTGGTTCATCAGAATCAATATCTTTCTTAATTTGAGCTGTTTCACTTACTACTGCCATTATCTCTTTTTCCTCTCCTAAGCTGCCTGGGAGATTTGGTTTTTGAGATTCTTCCGGCGAGTCATCTTCCTCAGTCTTTTCAATCAAAGGTTCTGTCCCGGCTTCTTCAGGAACAACTTTGGCATCTTCCTCGTCATTTCTCTCAACATGTAATTCTGTCTCCTGGCCAATATTCGGAAAAAGCAGGTCATATAAGCGCTCTCTGTCTACCACAATGGCGGATGACTTTTTCAACTGACTTCCAAAGCGAATATGATCTAAATTGTGCAAATTTTTCAGAAACAAGAGGTGTCCGGATTGAAAAAACGGAAATTCTTCAATAAGCTCATTGATTTCAGGCAAACTCTTTTTGTCAAGACTTGCGGGGTTTCTTAAATACGATATAAATTCTTCCCTGTTCATAATTGGCTTTGCTAAACGTCATGCCACCTTTCATGGCACTTCCCATTCTTTTACTTCATATTTTCCAAACACTTCCAGGTCCTCAGTTACTCACTTCTCGTGAGCTCGTCCTCATTTCCTGTCAGTAAGCATGGCATTTATTCTGGGTTCGGACGCTGAAAGGTTTTACTTTCCTGCAAACCCTTCAACTTTTCAACTATTGAATTACTAGTATTAATCATTTATCTTTGTTAGCTTACTTCGCACCTTCACCCTGTGAAATAATCCCGATGTATCGGGATTACTACAAAGTAGTATTTCACAGGGCAGGGGGCCACCCCTAAAAAGCTGCTCGTGAACAATTTTATTCACTTCGCTTGATAAAATTGTTACCAATTCACAAATGCCTGGTTAAAAATATCCTCCGTAATTTGTTTCAAAATCGCTACCACCAATTCCTCCTCTACATCACTTAGATCATTAGAACTATCGTAATCCTGGTATCTGTTAAACACTTTTTCAAAGTCTTGTTCGGAGTCAATAATATTGGTAAACTTCACTCTAATACCAATTGTAAAACGATTCATGGCAGCCCTGTCGTCTCCGGTAATTGCCAATGGACTCGTACGATATTCCACTATCTCTCCCTCAAAATTCACATCGCCACTACTCGACATAAAAACAAGATTAGTCTGGTCTCTGATTTTGTCCCTGAGAGCATCTGAAAAATCCTGGCTTAAAGTTGGATTGACAATATTTGCCCGGTTTGGAAAAAGTTGAACTGCTACAGTTTTTACTTCGGGTGAAATAGATGCACCCGAAAAGGAATAACTAACCTTACACCCATTTAAAAAAGGCAATAATAACAATCCTAATAAAACCAGGTAATAACTCTTAATTCCGGATAGCATATTTTATCTTATAAAGCTTCAATTTTCAATATTAATTCAATCCATACTCTTTAATCTTTCTATAGAGAGTCCGTTCTGAAATCCCCAATTCAACTGCAGCCTGTTTCCTTTTTCCATGATATTTTTCCAGTGCCTTTGTAATCATTTCTATCTCTTTTTCCTCCAGAGATAATGATTCTTCGATAATTTCTTCTGTGTCCTGTATATTTGGATTCTGCTCTTTCTTTACTTCCATTTCAGGCGAAACATTTGCTTTCTGCTCTTCCATACTCTGATAAAGCTTACGAACAGTGTTCGCATGGGTTCCCTGCAGATCAGAATCATTGTAGCCATTCTGAAGTAAATCGGCAACCAGTTTCTTGAGATCATTCATATCACTTTTCATGTCAAACAAGATCTTATAAAGGATCTCTCTCTCCGAGGAAAATGATGCCTGATCTACCTTCTGAATCAGGGCAGGAAGTTTAACATTCTGGTAATCGGGGAGATACTTTTTGATTTTAGACTCATCTATATCCCTGCTTTCCTCAATTATAGACACCTGTTCTGCTATATTCTTAAGCTGCCTGATATTCCCTGGCCATCGGTAATTTTCCAGAACAGCTTTGGCTTCAGAATTAAGAACAATAGGCGGCATGCGATAATTGTCAGCAAAATCTCTGGCGAATTTACGGAACAACAAAGATATATCTTCTCCCCTCTCCCTTAATGAGGGAATGCTTATAGGTACAGTATTAAGCCTGTAGTAAAGATCTTCACGAAATTTACCATTCTGGACGGCCTGGATTATATCGATATTTGTAGCTGCAATTACCCGTACATTTATCTTCTGTACATTGGATGATCCCACACGAATGAATTCCCCGGTTTCAAGAACCCTGAGCAGTCGAACTTGAGTGGACAGAGGTAGTTCAGCCACTTCATCAAGAAATATGGTTCCTCCGTTTGCAACCTCAAAGTATCCTTTTCGACTATCAATTGCTCCTGTAAAAGCACCCTTTTCATGTCCAAACAATTCTGAGTCAATAGTGCCTTCGGGGATGGCACCACAATTCACGGCAATATATTTCCCATGCTTCCTGGAACTAGACTGATGAATAATCTGTGGAAATACTTCCTTGCCGCTTCCGCTTTCACCCGATATAAGAACAGATAAATCAGTCGAAGCAACCTGAACCGCAATATCGATGGCCCGGTTTAAACCAGGAAAATCACCTACAATACCAAATCTTTGTTTTATCTTTTGTATTTCTTGCATTTCTATTATTAAGCTTCAATAATATTGCGAAATTAGCTAATTTTTAAGGATTTTTGAAATACTTATGTTGGCGGTTTATGTCATTTCGGTTTTTTATGTGTTTGATATTTGTAAATTTGTCAGATCAGGATGCTCCACTCGAAACATTTATTAAGCATTACTATTATTTAAACTTATTTAAATGAACATATTAGGTATAATCCCGGCTCGTTTTCAATCCTCCCGTTTCCCGGGTAAGCCCCTGGTAAAAATTGATGGCAAAACCATGATCCACAGGGTATGGGAACAGTCTTCAAAAGTCCTGAATCACATTGTTGTAGCCACCGATGATGAAGGTATAAAAAAAGAAGTGGAGTCTTTTGGGGGAATTGCCCTTATGACAGATTCAAAACATAAAACCGGGACAGACAGGTGTGCAGAGGCCCTGTTAAGTTATCAGAAAACCCATTCGGTGAATTTCGATATTGTGCTTAACATACAGGGAGATGAACCCTTTATTGACCCTGAACAGATCAGGCAACTAATAGCTGTTTTTCAGGAAGACACTATACAGATCGGCACCCTGGTTAAAGTAATCAAAGATCAGGAGGAATTAATGGATCCCAACCAGCCAAAAGTTGTTCTTGATAAGTATCAATCTGCTCTGTATTTTAGTCGAAGTCCGATTCCTTATATTCAAAATGAAAAACAGGGAAATTGGTTGGAAAAGCATGATTTTTTTAAGCATGTTGGGATGTATGGATATAAATCAAATATCCTTCTGGAAATTTCAAAATTGAAAAAAACCATCCTGGAACAGGCAGAATCTCTTGAACAGTTACGTTGGCTTGAATCGGGGTATGAAATACACACTGCGGTTACCGACATTGATTCATTTTCAGTTGATAACATACAAGATCTGGAGAAAATCAAAGAAAAAGGGCTGTTCATGAATTATGAATTGCCTTCTATTTAAGATATTATTCACCCCCATTCGGGGATGAAGCATTTTCTATAGCAGCACCATCCCCCCTGATCCCGGAGTACCGGAACCAGGAGGGTTATTCAAATATTGCCCTGTCAGGCATACGCGTCAACTTAAGAAGAGTTTTGTCTGTACCTGAATCAATTGGAGGCTTTAAACTATAAGATAGGATTTATAAAAAC
>DAOWNN010000075.1 GCA_030642585.1 Bacteroidota bacterium
CTTATTGATACTTATGTTTTCAGAAAGAGCATGCCCAATACATTCCTCTAGAGTCCATCCCTTGGCCTGGCTAAAAACCAGGGGTCCAAACATCAATCCAAACACAAAAATTACTACTATTCTTTTCATAAGATTCCAAATTTCCCTATCATTATATTCTGTATTTCAGTGCTCAAGGCTCTATTTTAAATTTAGCGGCCCCTTTACACAATCAGCCTTACTCACAACTGGTTTTAATAAAATATTCAGTCATTTGACCTGAACAAAGCTATGTTTATTCCATGGGTTTATAAAAAAGACGATAGCCCAGTCACTGACAAAAAGTCAAGCAACATTGATTGGAACAGTATTTGCCTGATGGATTGTATAAAACACATATTATGGTACCATTTGAATCAAAATTACCATGAAGCTTAAGGAAATTAATAAGAAATATCAGGAAATTTGTCAATCTATTTCCATGCGTAAAGTAAAAAGTGCCCTGGATATTTTGAAAGATCTTGTTGATGAATCTCAACTTGGAGATTTGAAAGACCGGCTCCAGGAGGTTGAGACAACATATAAGAATATTTTAAGATATACTGTAGAAGGTGTTAAGGACCCGGAAAGGGAAAAAGTGTATAATAGATTATTAAGATCAATTCTTAAACTTGCTGACCAAACAAATGAGAAAATACTCCTTAATGTTTCTGGCTGGCATACCTTTTCTTTAAAAAACGAATTGGTAAAAGAACAAAAATTAACAGGCAAAATAGTTGTTGAGAAAATTGAGGATTTAAGCTTTAAACATCAACTCGACGAGGTATTAAGCGAAACAAGGGTACTTAATACCCCACGACAATCTTTTGAGTCTCAAAAGTATACAGAGGTGATTTCCAGGATATTCATCCACATGATGCTCACGGATGAATTTAAGGAGGCAGAAAAAAGTCTGATTCAAACCCTGATGGATGAAAAAAAGTTCTACTGGCATGAACGAAGTATTTTTGTCAGCTCTGTTAGCCTCTCACTACTGCGGTATTTTGATATTCAGAAATTTTTAACTCTTTTTCAATTTTTCAAGCTGGGGGAAGAAGAAGTTTGGCAGCGCTCGTTTATAGGACTGATACTGGCTTTTTACAAATACAATTCACGGGTTTCACTATATCCTGAACTAATTAATATACTTAAAGAGCTTACTGAGACTGAATCTATTGAAAAAGAATTCGAACAAGTTCTGATTCAACTAATTCGATCAGGTGAAACCGAGAGTATTTCAAAAAAAATCAGAGAAGAGATCGTTCCTGAAATGGTTAAGCTGGCACCAAAGCTTACAGACAAATTAGACCTGGATAAATTGGTGCCTGAGGACTTCATGGAAGAGAAAAATCCCGATTGGGAGAAGATCTTTAAGGAATCGGAAGGACTTTATGAAAAAATTGAGGAATTCTCAAAACTTCAAATGGAAGGCGCAGATGTATTTATGTCTGCATTTTCACAACTGAAGCAATTCTCTTTTTTTTCAGAAATAAGCAACTGGTTTCTCCCCTTTATTCCTGACAATCCAATAATTGACGATGTCTTTAGGTTTGAAGATACAGAATTCGATAAACAACTTTTTTTAAATGGTTTGCAAAAAACAGCATATATGTGCAATTCAGACAAATACTCCTTTTGTCTCAATGTAAAGCTAATGCCGGAAGCTCAGAAATCCATGCTCCTGAAGATGTTTCAGGCTGAGCTCAATAGCATGGACGAATTAGATAAAGAAAACAAAATAATTGATAGTGGTAAAACATCCAAAACAGTGTACACACAATATATACATGATTTGTATCGATTTGTAAAGTTGTATCGTTTTAAAGATGAATTTTATGATATTTTTAAAACTGAACTGGATTTTCACAACACTCTCTTATTTAAAAACCTGGTAAAAGGAGATAAGCTATTAGAGAATATCGCGGAATACTATTTTCAAAATGAAAATTTTTCCAGAGCAATAGACATATATCTGCTTTTAGAAAATCATAATGAAGAACCTGAAATAATTGAAAAAATAGCTTATTCCTATCAAATACTTGGAGATTTTGAGTCAGCACTGAAGTATTATAGTCAGGCAGAAATATTCAATTCAAATAAAGAATGGCTATTAAGAAAAATTGGACTCTGCTACAGGAGCCTTAAAATGTCTGTGGAGGCTCTTAAATACTATCAACGAGCAGAGAGTATTGACCCTGAAAATCTATTTACCCAGGCTTCTATCGGACATTGTTATCTCGATATAAAGGACTATGAAAAGGCTTTGAAATATTATTTTAAAGTTGAATATCTGGATCCGAAGAACAAAAAAGTGTGGAGGCCACTGGCCTGGTGTTGTTTTGTCCAGGGAAAGTTTGATAATGCTGAAAAATATTATCAACTCATATCAGAGGAATCTCCAAACCATCACGACTATTTGAATATGGGACATCTTGAATGGTGCAAAGGGAATAAAACAAAAGCTACTGAACTATACAAAAAGAGTATTGAACAAAAAGGGAATAGTCTTGAAAGATTTCTGGAAAGTTTTGAACAGGATAAAGATCATTTGCTTAATCATGGCATTTCCAGTGAAGACCTGCCAATATTACTGGATCATATTCAATATCAATTAAATAAGTAAGTCAATCTTAATTGATAGCACAAAGAAAAAGGCCTGTTATAAAATAACCGGCCTTTAAACCACCTAATTAACCCTTCTTAAAAGCTATTATTTATGCCTGTGATAAGGCCTAAATCAAGCCTTTTATATTAGACATATTGAAATATAAATTTATTCCCTGGAAATGCATATTTGTTTCCTAGACTAATCTACTAACGTGAAGGAGGTGGACCGGAACCATCCCTTTGTCTTCCACCACGCCCTGGTCCTCTTCGTCTCATATTTGAGGGAGAGTTTCTTCGTTTTCCTTTTTCAATACATCTTAATTGTTCATCAGTAAGTAATGGAGTCAGTTCCTCTCTATATTTTTTCATCATCTGGCCAAATTCTTTCCTGTATCTAAGTTTTAATTCCTGGTTCTTTTCTGAAAATTCTTCAATTACCGGTATAATTTTTCCTTTTTGTTCTTCAGTAGGATTAAGCATATCTAGTGCATGATATCTAAACCCTTCATATGAGGCATAAGAACGGAATTCTTTTAATCGCCTGTTGCTCACGTAAGTTGAACTTAACCATCCCAGGATAAAACCAATGATCAGGATTAAGCTTAACAAAAGTAAAGATCTGGTTTTCATAGTTTGCAAATTAAATTTCACTAATTTGAGTTGGGGTAAATAGATATATATTTGATATACTATTCATCAATATTTTCATACAATAAATAACTTACCAGACTTTCATCGCTATATGGATCTCCAACAATGGTGTCTACCCCCAATCTGGAACTGGAGTAGTAGATACTAAGCAATAGGATCACGATGGCAGCAACACCGGTAAGAGCAACTTTCTTAAATACATTAACAAATGTTTGGTTGAAATCAGGTTTTATAAACTGTGGGTGGTGCTCTTCACTGATCCGATTCAGTACCCTATCTCTAAAACCTGGTTTAAACGAGACCTTTCGCGAAGAAATCATGTTTCTTATAGCCAGTATTCTTTCTTGTTCAGCCCGTAGCTCCTCAGAAGAATTTAAAGCATCCCTTAGCTTTTCTGCATTATCTGCATCTAAGTCCTCATCAAAAGATCTCAGCAGTAAATAATAATTTTCTTTCTCTACCATAATTTCATTGCATTAAAGGAATTAATATCTCTTTCAATTTTTCTTGTGCCCTGGATAACCTTGACAATACAGTCCCTAAAGGTAAATTCAATATATCGGCTGTGTCCTTGGTACTATATCCCTCCAGTAATCTTAAAACAATAACTGATCTGAATCCGTGATCAAGTTGCTGCAAAGCCTTATCAACTATTTCTTTTTTATCTGATCTGTCAAATTCATCACCAGGTTCGGGGACATCAAACATGGTTAACTTATCCTCACCTCTCTTATAAAACAAGGAAAGGGTTTTCTTCTTCTTGTTTAGTTCATTCAATGAAAGATTAATTGCAATCCGGGTAAGATAGGTACCAAGAGCTGAATCTCCCCTGAATTTATCCAAAGAACGAAAAAACCTGATAAAAGTTTCCTGACCTACATCTTCTGCTTCCTCTGTATCTCCCAACATTCCAATCACAGTACGGGCAATTTGGTGTTCGTACCGCGAAATGATAACTCCAAATGCCTGGTCATCTCCTTTCCTGGAAAGTTCTATCAATTCCAAATCTCCAAGTCCTAATAGATCCTTCACTAAACCTCTATTTAATTGTTAGACAGCTTAAAGGTAAAATCTATTCCTTAAATATCTCCAAAAATGAAATACTTGTTTTTAGATCAGACCAATTTTTCTTTAATTTTATTCCCTAATTTCAAAAACATGCTTCTTCAAGACCTGAATCATAAAATAATCGATTGCACTCATTGCCAACTATCAGTAACAAGAAAACATGCAGTGATCGGACAGGGAAACAGTGCTTCAAATATGATGCTGATCGGTCAATCCCCGGGAAAGGTTGAGGATGAATCAAATAGATTATTTGTAGGGCCCTCAGGACATATCTTTGATAAACTCCTTGCCTTTACAGGTATTACAAGGGATGATATATACCTAACGAACCTTATAAAATGTATCCTGCCAAAATCAAGAAGGCCTTCACACAATGAAATCAAAGAATGCACATATTATCTGGACCGGGAAATTGAGATAGTGAATCCGAGGTTTATTGTTCCTCTTGGTTTCCATTCCACGCGTTATATTCTTGGAAAATATGGTTTAGAAAAACCAGATAAGCACAACTTCCATAAGCTGTTTGGGAAACCGATTTGTCTTAAAGGGCTAATTATCTACCCCTTACGCCATCCTACCGCCTTGTTTTTCAACTCCTCAAAAGAAGATATCATGAAAATAAATTATTCTTACCTTAACATTCTCTTAAAAAACAGAAACTAACTTTGTATCTCTAACCAAATAAAAACTCAAAATGAAAAAAAATCAGATCTTGAAATTGTTACCTGGATTATTCCTGCTATTCAGCCTTATAGCCTGTACTGAGGTTGAGAAAGAAGATTCTTTTTCCTTTGCCTTCATCACCGACATTCACCTACAGCCGGAACAACAAGCCGTGGAGGGATTTCAAAAAGCTATCTCCGTGATAGATTCAATGGGTGTGGATCTGGTTATAACCGGTGGAGACCTCATCATGGATGCTCTGGGTAAAAGTTATGGAAGAGCAGATTCATTATTTAATCTTTACCAGGAAGAAACGAAAGCTTTTGACATGCCAGTTTACAACACCATGGGAAACCATGATATCTATGGATGGTATCCTGAAAGCCTCTCTGATTCTTTACACCCTGAATACGGAAAAAAGATGTATGAAAAAAGATTAGGTGAAGCTTATTATACATTCACACATAAGGGCTGGAAGTTTTATATTCTTGACAGTGTTCATAAAAAGGGGAAAAGAGGATACCGTGGCTATATTGACAGCACTCAAATTGAATGGATCAGGCAGGACCTGGAAGATGTAGATGCAACAACCCCAATCGTACTTAGTACACACATTCCTTTTATCACTACATGGGTACAAATCAATTATGGCTCAACCGTTGCAAATACACCAGGAAGTGTAATAGTAAATTCGAGAGAAGTTTTGGAATTATTCAAAGACCATAACCTTAAACTTGCCTTAGGGGGACATCATCATATTCTGGAGGATATATACATAAGGGATATCCATTTCATTACCGTTGGTGCAATTTCGGGAAACTGGTGGAAAGGACGCAGGGATCTTACCGAAGAAGGATTCCTGTTAGTAAACTGCAAAAAAGATGATTTTGATTGGGAATATATTGATTATGGATGGGAAGTGGAGCTAGAAAAGGATGATTTTTGAAGGATGAATGTTGAATCCGTATTAGTAGAGCTTTCCAAATTGATAAACAAAAAAGATATTAAGTGTGGGAATATATGCGTAATCTGAGAATATAGCATCAAGCTCCTTATCAACTTGGTCATTCACAAAATCTACTTCAACGTTTTCAGAACTCAATTTACTTCTTGAACCCAGGTTTTTGCTCACTGCAAATTCCGTATGAATTTCAATTGCAGGATGATTCTTAAAACTAAACCTCCTGCCATATAATAAACCCAATTGAAAAAGTTCAGATTGTAAAGACACTTCGGGAACAAAATCTGGTATAAATGGTGGTATGGGGAAACTAATTCCCAAATAATTTTCAACCAGTTCAAAGGGTGTGTCTGCCGCTGTAAGGTTGATCCACTGGCCATAAACTCCCATATAATTCTTTCCGAAATGATAGTTCACTCCAACATCAATTATCAATCCAAACTGAAAAGCATTTTCAATCAAGCGTATGGTTTTGTCATCTACACCAAATGACTCAAGGGTAAAGATAATTGCATCATTATATGGATCTGTAAGTACTCCAAACTGGGCATTAACAGAAAAACTGTTACCTGTTCTCATCTCATATTGAATGGCATATTGAAGAGGAATTTCACTTCCGGCTTTGATATAGTGCCTGACAGATTTTTCAGATTCTTGACCCCATGAATTGCTCTTCATGAGCATTAAAAGCAAGATCAGAAATGTGATTTTTTTCATCCAATAGCTCATAATTTAATCTTAAAGCATTAAGCTATCAAAGATAGAGCATTATTCCTGAAGGTTCAGGAATAAAATAGCAATAAGCATGTTTCAAAATTGTATATTTGTGCTTGAGGTAACCAATAATTATTTTATGAATAATAAGTCCATAGTTTTAAAGTTCCTGATCATTATATTTTCCATTTCTATTCTTTTTTCAGGATGCCAGCAAAAACAATCCTCACAGAATCAAACTCCGTACGTTGTTATGTTGTCTATGGATGGCTTTAGGTGGGATTATACCGATATGTATTACACACCCAATTTTGACAGAGTTGCCAAAAAAGGAGTAAAAGCAGAATCCATGCAAGCTTGTTTCCCAACCAAAACTTTCCCAAATCATTACTCAATTGTTACAGGGCTATATCCCGATCATCATGGATTGGTCAATAATAGTTTTTATGCCCCTGATCTGGATTTAACATACAGGATAAGTGATAGAAGCATGGTGGAAAATGCCAGTTTTTATGGAGGTGAACCAATTTGGGTAACAGCAGAAAAACAGGATCTTACTGCTGCTTCTTTTTATTGGGTCGGTTCAGAAGCTCCAATTGGTGGTATTTACCCTAGTTACTGGAAAACTTACGAACATGAATTTCCCTTTGAGCAAAGAATAGATACAGTTATTGCATGGTTGCAACTGCCAGAAGATATCCGACCACATCTTATTACATGGTATGTGGATGAACCCGATAGTAAGGGCCATGAGCATGGGCCTTTAAATCCCGAACTTGGTAAAACAATAGTTTACCTTGATAGCCTTTTGGGCCTTTTCCTACAGAAAATTGAGAACTTGCCAGTTGCAGATGAACTAAATATCATTATCACATCAGACCATGGGATGGGATGTACATCTTCGGAAAGGAGAGTCAATCTATCGAAATATATAGACCCTGATTGGTTTCTCCATATTGCAGGAAGTAATCCAGTATTTAATCTAACTGCCAAGCCTGAATTCTATAATATTGCCTGGGAAGGCTTAAGCACTATTCCAAATATGCAAGTCTGGAAAAAAGGAGAGGTCCCTGTAAAATTTAATTATGGGGAAAATCCCAGGGTAGGAGATTTTATTCTATTAGCCGATTCAAGCTGGAGCATTAGTTTCAGGGAGTCGAATTCAAGCTATACCGGTGGAACTCATGGATACGATAATTACAACAAAGATATGCATGCCATCTTTTATGCCTATGGACCTGCTTTTAAAAAGAAGTATGTGCATCCGGGTTTTAACAATATTGATATCTATCCTTTACTATGTGAAATATTATGTATAGAGCCTGCTCCGGTTGACGGCAAACTGGAGCATGTAATTGACATGCTGGTTAGTAAGTCAGAATAATTAGTTTACCATCGTTTTTTTCATCCATCTTCAATTATTTAAACTGGCTATGTTATGATATATATAGCTTACTATAAATTCTCCTCCTCTCGGAGGTGAAGTACCGCATTCTGATTGGTATTGGCTTTGTAGGTTGGCTCTGTGAAATAGAGACTTTGTCTTTACTACGAAGTAGTATTTAATGGGGTTAACATCAGAATGCGGGGAGGTGGTTCTTAATTCTTTCCCTATGGGTAGCACGATGTAAAAGCCAGCGTGAGGAGTTTATGCTTCCAACCACCCCGCCCTTCGCTGCGCTCAGGGCAGAGGGTGTCCAAAAATGATATTAGTGAGTCATTCTGAATTTATTTCAGAATCTTAACCCGCTTTATTCATACAAAAGCGAAGCGCATTGTATGAATGTGTGATGGATAGTGGGAAGCAAAGCGGGAACCGACCAAC
>DAOWNN010000263.1 GCA_030642585.1 Bacteroidota bacterium
ATTCCCTGTATATATTGCTTTGTATTTCACAGGGTAAACTTCCCTACGGGGCAGGCTAAGGTACTAAAGTTCACCAAAGAAAAGATCTTAAAAAAAGTGAAAAATATTTACATACGCCAGAAAAATAGTAAATTCGCTCCTTCATTTGTATAATTGGAATACTAGAATAGTTTTATCCGGAAAACGCTACATCTGAAAGGATCGTAGTGAATAAATTATTAATATATGAAAA
Organism: Bacteroidota bacterium; assembly: GCA_030642585.1. Taxonomy (GTDB): domain Bacteria; phylum Bacteroidota; class Bacteroidia; order Bacteroidales; family VadinHA17; genus JAYEGO01. The sequence continues at coordinate 233 of DAOWNN010000263.1, forward strand.
ATTTCAGATCATTGAATCTTTTGTTGGGCTGGTTTAGTTTTTTAATAGCATCCATAGTTTATCTTGCTACCATTGAGCCTACAGCAAGCCTTTGGGATTGTGGCGAATATATAGCCACGGCTTTCAAGCTGCAGGTAGGTCATCCTCCCGGAGCCCCATTGTTTTTGCTTTTAGGAAGAGTGGCAGCACTGTTTGCAGGTAGTGATCTAAGCAATGCTGCAAAGATGATCAATGCCCTGTCTGCACTTGCAAGTGCAGCTACAATTATGTTCCTCTACTGGACCATCACTCACCTGGCAAAAAAACTGGTAAGCACTGATGGTACACTAAATACCGGACAGGCTATCACAGTGGTTTCGGCCGGTCTTATTGGGGCATTTGCGTTTATGTTTTCAGATACGTTTTGGTTTTCTGCCGGGGAAGGGGAGGTATATGGAACTTCTTCATTATTTACGGCAATGGTCTTCTGGGCCATACTGAAATGGGAAAATGTTGCTAATGAAAAATATTCGGATCGATGGATCATTCTCATTGCCTACCTGATGGGTTTATCTATTGGGATTCACCTTTTAAACCTTCTTGCCATCCCTGCAATTGTTTTTGTTTATTATTTTAAGAAATTTGATAAAATAGATTTACGGGGCATTGTAATTACAACAGTGATTTCCTTTGTTGTCCTGGCAGTAGTAATGTATGGGATTATTCTCGGAGTATTCCAGGTATCAGCAAAGGCCGAATTACTTTTTGTTAATAAACTCGGGCTACCATATAATTCTGGTTTTCTTTTCCATATACTTTTGTTAATTGCTTTGTTGATTTTAGGAATTTACCTTAGCCGGTGGAAAAGCGATCCTATAAAAACAACAATAGTTGGAAGTCTTGCACTTATTCTTGCAGGAGTCCCATTTATGACCAGTTCTGTATTTTTTTCACTGATTCTTATAGCAGGGCTTGTGTGGCTGGTATATTATCTGGCACTTAAAAACAGGGTTGCACTGAATACCATCTTTCTGGCCATAACAATGATACTTATTGGCTATTCCTCATTTACCCTCATAGTAATAAGATCACATGCAGAACCTCCTATCAATGAAAATGATCCATCCAATGTGTTTTCATTACTTTCTTACATTAACAGGGAACAATATGGAGAAAGGCCCCTGGCCAAAGGACAATATTACAATGCTCCTGCCGAAGCTGTGTTGGACGGAAAGGCCAGTTATATGCCTAAAGATGGTGAGTATGTTATATCAAACAGAAAGCAGGAGGTAGTTTATGATTCCAGGTTTGTTACGGTGTTTCCCAGGATGTGGAGCAATCAATCCGGGCATCCTGAGGTTTACAAACAATGGGCAGGAAGTAATGGACGACAGGTTACCGTTGGTTCAGGGGAGAATGCAAGGAGTCTGAGGATTCCGACATTCGCGGAGAATATAAGATTCTTCATGACCTACCAGATTGGGTTTATGTATGGAAGATATTTTATGTGGAATTTTGCAGGCAGACAGAATGATATTCAGGGAGCTGGAGGCCCTTTGAAAGGTAACTGGCTGAGTGGAATAAATTTTATAGATCAGATGAGGCTGGGACCACAAAAGGATTTGCCGGATTACCTGGCAAACAATAAAGGAAGAAATAAGTATTACATGCTCCCTTTTATTCTGGGAATGCTGGGACTCTTATTCCAGGTTCAAAAGAAACCCAAAGATTTCTGGGTAGTGTTTTTATTGTTTATTCTTACCGGTCTTGCCATAGTGGTTTATTTGAACCAATATCCAAATCAACCCCGCGAACGTGATTATGCCTATGTTGGATCTTTTTATGCTTTTGCTATATGGATTGGGCTGGGCCTGGTTACAGTGGTTGAGGGCTTAAAGAAAATTATTCCCGAAAAATTTGGAGCTCCTCTTGCAGGGGTGGTTTTACTTGCCCTGGTCCCCGGAATAATGGCCATGGAAAACTGGGATGACCATGATCGGTCGGGAAGATATACAGCAAGGGATATTGCCTTCAATTATCTGAATTCCTGTGAACCTAATGCAATTATTGTTACCAATGGGGATAATGATACTTTTCCTCTCTGGTATGCACAGGAGGTTGAGGGCATAAGAACCGATGTTAGAGTGGTTAATACCATGTTGTTCAATACCGAATGGTATATTGAACAGATGAAAAAAAAGGCCTATGATTCAGAAGCTTTACCATTATCTATGCTGCGTGAAAAGTATCTGGACGGAGTCAACGGGCAAGTTTATATTCTGGAACGGGTAAAAGGCCCCCAGGACCTGAAAATGGTTCTGGATTTTGTTGCCGATGAAAACCCGAACACAAAACTAAGAGTCCAGAATGGAGAAATGATTGATTATTTTCCGTCAAGAACCCTAAGGCTCCCCTTTGATAGTGCGAAATTTACCGAAAACACCCCGATAGTATTGGGAAACCTTGAAAAACCACTTTCCGAAATTGAAATCAATCTCAAAGGAAACTACCTGGTAAAAAGCCAGATGATGATGCTCGATTTGCTGGCAACAAACAACTGGGAACGCCCTGTATATTTTGTTGCAGGTGGACATGCTGATGCATTGGGATTGGAACCATACTTTCTGCAGGAGGGTTTTGCCAACAGAATAGTTCCCTTGCGAACTGATAATGAAAGAGCTTTTGAATATGGCAGGATAAATACAGATGCAATGTATAAAAACTATATGGAGAATTTCAGGTGGGGCAGAATGAATGAACCTGATGTATACCTTGATTATTATACCCGCAGAACCATTTCAGTTATTCGTATGAGAAGCAATTTTGCCCGCCTGGCAATTACATTGGTTGAGGAAGGCAAGAAAGATTCAGCTATAGCAGTGGTTGATCGTTGCTTTGAATTACTTCCTCAGGATCGAATGCGCTTTGATCTTTACACAACCAGGTTGATTGAAGCCTATTATAAGGCCGGGGAAATAGAAAAAGCAAATGAGAAAGTGGAGAATTTTTATACCCAGTTAGAGAAGCAACTTAATTATTATTTCTCACTAAGACCGGAAATAGGAAAGGCTACCGATCTGGAGAGAAGAATGGACTTGCAAGCACTTCAGGACCTGAACATGGTAACAGGGGAGTTTGGGCAGGTAGAATTGAATTTGAAGTTACAACAAGCACTGGATAAATACTATCAGCTATTCATAAGCAGTGCAGCACCCAGATAATAGTGTTTTTTGTAGTTTATTAGAAACAATACTTAAAATTAACAATCAATGGAAAAAAGAGATAATGACGCATTAGGATTTACCAAAGGAATATCATTTGAATTCTCAAAGGAGATACAGTATTCCTCAAAAGGTATTGTGAGTAAGAATGTATTAAAAGCAGAGAAAGGCAATATTTCTCTTTTTGCTTTTGATAAGGAAGAAAGTTTGAGTGAACATACTGCTCCATTTGATGCCCTGGTACAGGTTATTGAGGGATCAGCAAGCATCAGGATCGGAGGGAAAGAGCACTTACTGTCTTCAGGGGAAAGTATTATAATGCCGGCTAATATACCACACGCAGTGTCTGCTTCGGAGCGTTTCAAAATGATCCTGACAATGCTAAAGTAAGTAAGTGAGTCTATGATTTTAAAAGTCGCAGACGCATTAAAATCATTAAGACGAACTTATCCCGACAACGTAGTTAGTCGGGATCTGCATAAATTGAAGTTTGCTTATCCCGACGACTCAGTCGGTCGGGATGTGCATAAATAGAAGGTTGTTG
>DAOWNN010000114.1 GCA_030642585.1 Bacteroidota bacterium
CAGGATAAGCTTTCTTTATCGGCTACCTATTACCAGAATACTATTGAAGATATCCTGATTTGGGTAGGTCTTTCACCTACATCAGGTTTTGATACCCAGTATGCCAATGCAGCAAGTATGGAGAATAAAGGTTTTGAAATGGATATGGATTATACCATTATTCAGAATAAGGATTTCAATGTGAATGCATACCTTATATGGGCCACGAATGAGAATCTGGTTACTGACCTTGCAGGTACAGCATCCATTAGTCTGGGTTACGGATCTGTAGATTCAAAAGCCATAGTTGGAGAACCATTAGGAGTCCATTGGGGAACAGGTTCTCAAGTCGATGACAATGGTGACTATGTCCTGGATGCCAATGGCTTCCCACAAATTACAAGTAGTCCTGTCAAACTGGGTGACCCTAACCCTGACTGGACCGGTAGCATTGGAGTTAGAGCCAACTGGAAAGGACTTGGTCTGAATGTTTTGTTTGCTCATTCACGTGGTGGAACATTTATGCCAAGAACACTTTGGGTACTTAGGCGATTTGGAACTACAGAGGAAACTGCTAACAGGGTTCTCCTTACGGAGGATCTTGTAAATTATCACGGTGATGTTATTACTGCTGGGACAACTGTTCGTGGAAATATTGAGAATTTCGGTGGAGGAGATGTTCTGCTTGATGAAACATGGTATCGCACTGGTATTGGTGGAGGATTTGGAGACAACCAGGCTTATAACTTCGGAATGTATGATGCCACATGGACAAGACTAAAAGAACTTTCTTTAAGCTATACTCTTAACTCAGCAAAGTTCAGGGAGAAAACAAGACTCGGATCTGTAGTATTTACAGCTTCCGGCAGGAATTTGTTTGTATGGGATGATATTCCGGGTGTTGATTCTGAGGTCAACCAGGGGGGTGTCAGCAACGGATTTGGTCTGGATTATTTTACCAATCCAAGTACCCGTTCTTTCTTGTTTTCACTCTCTATAACTTACTAATTGTTTAAACGAACTATTTAAATTTAAAACATATAAAATTATGCGAATATTTATTAAAACATTGTTTGTAATGGTGAGTTTGAGCATCTTGTTGACTTCCTGTGAGAAAATGGTGGAAGGCATCAATGAGAACCCAAACAATCTGGTACAGGCAGATATAGAAGCAAGGCTGCTTTTAACAGGAGCCCAGCTTGCTAATATTGTAGCTCAGACAGCTCATATGGCTCGTATTAGCGGAATGTATAGTGGACAACTCATTGGATTTCAATCTTTGCAAGCAAATATCTACGGATATTCTCTTTCTACTGTGGAATCTAATCAGACCTGGAGCCGTATCTACGTGGGATGTATTCCCAATGTAAGGGCTATAAGAGACATGGTGCCGGATGACGACCTGATGGTTGGAATCAGTAAGGTAATGGAAGCGCATGCTATTGGTACTGCTGCTACCATATTTGGAGATGTTCCATATACTGAGATCAATAATCGGGATATTCCGGATCCGGTATTCGATAGCCAGGTTTCGGTTTTTACTGCTGCAATTGCACTGCTCGACGATGCTATTCTTGATCTGGGTGCTGCTGATAGCAGGGGGCTTGATGAAGATATCCATTTCTCGGGGGATGCAGATCAGTGGATGGCTGCAGCCTATACATTGAAGGCCCGCTACTATTTACAGATGAAGAATTATGGCGCAGCATATACAGCTGCAGGGAACGGAATTTCTTCTTATACTGATAATTACAGTTTCTTTCCCATTGGTAGTGCTGGAATATTAGGAGATAAAAATTTAACCTGGACTTTACTCCAGGGATCCCGTGAAGGAGATCTTGGAACGGGGAACAGCTACCTGATGAGTATTTTGAGTGATACAAGTACATTCTCAAGGAACAATCCGAAAACAGTTGAAGATGCCAGGTTCCAGTATTGTGAAGTGATTGAATCACCATCAGCAGATAATCTGGGTATTGCCGCTGAGTTTGAACCAATGGAGCTTGTAAGTTTTGAGGAGAATACCCTCATCCTTGCGGAATGTGCTGCAAGAACTGTGGATTTTAACACAGGACTGGGTCATCTCAATGATTTGAGAGCATGGCTGAATACCGGTGGACGCCTGAATGAAGCTTTTGCAGATTCTACTTACCAGTATGATGCTTATGTTGCTGCTGATTTTGACTCTGGTGATATAGAAAACCCGGATGGTATTGATCCGACAAGGGCTCTATTAAGGGAGATAATTGAGGAGCGTTATGTATCTGGCTTTGGAACCTTTATGCCTTATAATGATGTTAGGAGATTGGGTGCCAGTGACACCGACCTGATTGTTCCTTTCCCACTCAACCCGGGAGGAACACAGCAGCCGCAAAGGATGCCCTATGCAGAAGATGAAATAGATTCAAATAGTAATCTTGATGCAGATCCAGGTTTATATGTAGTAACTGAGGTCAATCAATAAACAATTCTAAGGACACCGGATATTTAGGGGTCCAACAGAATTAGCATATATATTAGCAGTCGCAGAATTTTTCTGCGACTGCTTTTTTTGTAATGCTTACTATGACTTTTTTATTGAGGGTGTCCAAAAATGATATTAGTGAGTCATTCTGAATTTATTTCAGAATCTTAAGTTATTGATTATAAACAGATCCTGAACTTAGCGCAGCGGTCTCATGAACAAAGTGAATAATCAAGTTCAGGATGACGATACGCGTTATGCTTACTTTTTGGACACCCTCCTAATTTTTGATCTTCAGGCTTCAAGCTTCATTCTTTATTTCAGCCTTCTTTGCCAAACCTTAGCCTTTTTCTTTCACACTTTCACAGTGTTTCACAAAAAAAACGTACTTTTGCATGCTGAAAAATATATATATTGTCTAACTTATTAACTATTAATTGTTTTACTAATGACTGAAAAGACTGTAAAAGCTCCAAAGGAAGAACTTGTTGAGAATAAAGAACAGGTAAAATCTGAAGAGAAAAAAACAAAAACCACTTCGAAGGCTAAAACAGAGCCATCTGAAAAACCTGCAAAAGCTAAGACCACTGTTAAAGCCACCGCAAAATCTGACAAAAAGGAAAAAGCAGAAAAAAAGGAAGCTAAAATTGCTGCAGCTAAAAAAGCCACAACTGCAAAAACTACTGAAAAGAAAGAGGAAAAGAAAGATACCCCGGCTGCTGTAAAAGCAGAAGCTTTGTCTACTAACAAGCAGGAAAAATCTAAAACTCCTGTAGCTGAAAAAGCAGATGTTCCTGCCGAAGAAAAAAAAGAAACTGTTGCTGAAAAGCAAGAAGAAAAAAAGTCAAAAACCACTAAAGCCCCGAAGGAGACAACACCGGTGGAAGAAGAGTTTGACTGGGACCAATTTGAAAGCTCCACTGATGAGTATACAGAGAAGAAGAGATCAGAATACGAGACTCTTTATGATAATACCTTTTCAAAAATTGCAGCGCATGAAGTAGTGGATGGGTCGGTTATCAGTATGAATAGCAGGGAAGTTGTTATTAATATTGGCTATAAGTCTGAAGGAATTGTAAGCTTAAATGAATTTCGCTATAACCCTGAACTAAAGGTAGACGATACTGTTGAAGTATATGTAGAAAGTAAAGAAGACAAAGATGGTCAGCTTATACTTTCTCATAAAAAAGCACGATCACTCAGATCATGGGACAGGGTGAATGAAGCACTTGGAAAGGATGAAATTATCAATGGGTTCATTAAATGTCGTACAAAAGGCGGAATGATCGTTGACGTATTTGGTATTGAAGCTTTTTTGCCAGGATCTCAAATTGACGTGAAACCCATTCGCGACTATGATATTTATGTTGGTAAGACTATGGAATTCAAGGTAGTTAAGATCAACAACGACTTTAAGAATGTGGTGGTTTCTCACAAAGCCTTGATTGAAGCCGAGCTTGAGCTACAGAAGAAAGAGATTATAGCAAAACTTGAGAAAGGTCAGGTTCTGGAGGGAACAGTGAAAAATATAACTTCCTATGGAGTATTTATTGACCTTGGTGGTGTTGATGGGCTTATTCATATTACCGACCTCTCATGGGGACGTGTAAATCATCCTGAAGAGGTTGTTGAACTTGATCAGAAACTGAATGTTGTAATTCTTGATTTTAATGATGATAAGAAAAGAATAGCTTTAGGTCTGAAGCAATTGTCACCTCATCCATGGGATTCACTGGATGAGAAAATGAAAATAGGAGATAAAGTACATGGTAAGGTTGTGGTACTTGCAGATTATGGTGCTTTTATTGAGATTGCTCCCGGGGTTGAAGGTCTTATTCATGTTTCAGAAATGTCATGGTCACAACATTTAAGGAGTGCCCAGGAATTCCTGAAGGTTGGAGATGAAGTGGACGCTGTAATTCTTACACTTGATCGTGAAGAAAGAAAAATGTCACTTGGATTAAAACAATTGAAGCCGGATCCATGGGATAAAATCGAGAAAAAGTATCCTGTTGGAACACAACATACTGCCAAAGTGAGAAACTTTACCAATTTTGGTGTATTTGTAGAAATTGAAGAAGGGGTGGATGGATTGATTCATATCTCTGATCTTTCATGGACTAAAAAAGTGAAACACCCTGCTGAATTTACAGCCATTGGAGATGAAATTGAAGTAGTTGTGTTGGAAATTGATAAAGATAACCGGAGATTGAGTCTGGGACACAAGCAGCTGGAAGAGAATCCATGGGATGTATTTGAAACTGTATTTACAATGGATTCAATTCATGATGGCACTGTACTTGAGGTGTTTGATAAAGGTGCTATTGTTGCCTTACCTTATGGAGTTGAAGGATTTGTTGGTTTAAGGCATATCAAAAAGGAAGATGGCACAAAAGTGCAGGCAGATGAGAAGTTGAAATTTAAGGTAATTGAATTCAACAAGGGTGCAAAACGGATAGTTCTTTCTCATACTCGTGTATTTGAAGATGATGCCAAACCTAAAGTAAGATCTGAAAAAGCAACTAAAAAGTCAGAAGCTCAAAAGGCTGCCAGAAAAGTAAAAACCAATCTTAAATCAACAACTCTTGGCGATATCACTGATCTGGCAAAACTGAAATCAGAGATGGAAGAAAACGAAAAGAAAACAGGGAAAGAAAAGAAAAAATAATTATCTTTAAGATAAAATTAATTCATTTCCATGGAATTTAACATTGAAAAACGCGATAAATACACTTTGATCCAGGTTCAGGATGAGAAGCTTGATACCCATATTGCCCCTGGCTTGAAATCTGAAATGGTATTGATATCAGGAAATGGGGAGAAGAATATTGTATTAGACCTAATCAAATGTAAATATTGTGACTCCAGTGGCCTTAGTGCAATTCTTGTTGCTAACCGGCTTTGTAAGAATGCAAACGGAACTTTTGTGCTTTCCGGTTTAAATGAGGCAGTGGAAAGATTGATAACAATTTCTCAGTTGGATTCAGTTTTGAATATTTCAGAAACTGTTGATGAAGCTGAAGGTATATTTGATGTTGAAGAGTAAGGAGGACTAAAGTGTCTTTTTCTTTTACAGTTTTAGGCAGTAGCTCAGCTTTACCTACCTCAACACGAAATTTATCCGCTTATGTATTGCATATACATGAGCGGATTTTTTTATTGGATTGCGGGGAGGGAACGCAGATTCAATTGAGGAAAAATAAGATAAAATTTGGACGACTAAATCATATATTTATCAGTCATATTCATGGAGATCATAGCTTTGGACTGTTTGGCTTGTTATCATCATTTAATCTGATGGGCAGGAAAAATGATCTTCACATTTATGCACCACCCGAACTTGAAAATATCCTGAACATACATTTTGAACTTTTTGGTATTAAATTAAAATATTCCCTGATTTTTCACAGGGTAAATTGCAATAGTTCAGAAAGAATATATGAAGATAAACAGGTTTATGTTGATAGTTTTCCCCTTGTGCACCGCATTCCTACTTGTGGATATTTGTTTGTTGAAAAAGAGAAACCCCGGAGTTTGAAACCCGAGATGATAGATTTGTACAGTATTCCCATTGATCAGAGGCAGGGGATTAAGAATGGTGCTGATTTCATCAAAGAATCGGGGCAGATAGTTCCAAACAACATTTTGACTGACGATCCACCACCTGGCCGGTCATTTGCATATTGTACAGATACCAGGTTCCACCGAGGAATTGTTTCCAAAATAAAAAATATTGACCTGCTATTTCATGAGTCTACCTATATGGATGAAGATGCAAATCTGGCAAAAAGCAACTTTCATTCAACCGCGAGGGAGGCAGCTATGATTGCAAAAGAAGCCGGAGTTAAAAAACTCATACTGGGCCATTTTTCAACAAGGTACAAAGACCTGAACTTACTTCTAAATGAAGCCAGGAAGGTTTTTCCTGAGAGCTTTCTTGCGGAGGATGGGCAGATGTGGAACGTTTAAGTAAGGTATGTAATAAGAGGGAATATTGGAATATTGGAATAATGGAATAACAAAAATGCCAATGTAGAGCGAAGCTCTGGTTCGCTCATCGATCCGGAGGAGCGATATACTGTAAAAACTAATATTGAATTATTTTGGAATTGCCTTTGAAGAGGAATATCTACCTGAATTCTTTTAACACAGCACATTTCGTTCCTCTGGAACTCATTGATTTGGTCATTTTTACTCCAGAGTCTTATAACTCTGGCAAACAGATACACTGCCTATGACAGTTTTAATTTCTGCCTGTTGTTCATAAATCATAGTTTTCTTTGCACAACGGAAGCCTCAGCCTCAGCCTCAGTCTCAGCCTTTCAAGAGCTACACAATTAATATAGGACATATGCCTATGTTTATACTTCATAGGCTGAATTGTTCTTAAGATTAGAATTCACTATTTTTGCAGCTATTCATTTTATGAAACTTGTTAAAGTGCAAGAAAAAATTTTGATCCTGGATTTTGGTTCTCAGTATACTCAACTGATAGCAAGGCGTGTACGTGAGTTGAATGTGTATTGCGAAATATACCCTTACAACAATTTCCCTGATCCTGATTCCAGTGTAAAAGGAGTGATTCTATCCGGAAGTCCATATTCAGTCAGGGATGAAGAAGCTCCTGTTCCTGATTTGGAGGGAATAAAAGAAATTTATCCTCTGCTTGGAGTATGTTACGGAGCTCAGTTTCTTGCACATAATTATGGAGGAGAAGTTTTACCATCTGATACCAGGGAGTATGGAAG
>DAOWNN010000309.1 GCA_030642585.1 Bacteroidota bacterium
GCATTTTATGCTCATGCATATATGCCTTCCACAGGAAGATTTTATTCACAGGACGTGAAAAAAGTTGGAAATTATCCTTTCATTGATGCATTTCTAAACTTCAATGTTAAGCGGACACGGATTTTTCTGAAATTTGAACATGTCACATCAGGCATGATTGGCTATAATTTTTTTACAACCCTCCACTACCCGATGAATCAAAGGGTTTTTCGCTTCGGCTTTTCATGGCTTTTTCATGATTAAGAAAAGAAGTCGAAGGTCTAAAGTCGAAGAGTGAGAAAGAAATAAGATGGTAAACAGGCTTGTCTCAAAAGACTATGTTTTGGTCATCCTGAACTCCAGCCTACCGGCAGGCAGGTGTTTCAGGATCTGCATACAGCTGCATATCAGCGCAATAAAATTCTGAACTTAATTACTCCCTGCGGTCGTGAGTAAGTTCAGAATGACTGCTTTTGACCCTTTTGAGACAGCCTCTCCTTTGGCGGAATGTTAGAGAAATGGGCATTGTCTTAATACCACCCAGCACCCACTTGTCCGCCGGAGCTTTAGCGAAGGTGGAGCACCCGGCACAAATATTGGTATATACTATTGACTTTTTACCAAATACTCTGATTTTTTGTTAAATTCGTGATAAGAATTCATTAATTAAACTTGAAAATTTGTATCGTCTGTACAAGTCTTTTTTTCTTTTGATTTTTTTAACAGGTTTTATTCTTTCTTGTTCGAATCCTGCAAATTCGTCTGGAAATAGAAATAAAAGAAATTCAAACCCTGATCTTCCTGCTTTAAGGGAAAGAAATAAATTAATTGCATTGACTGATTTTAATGCAACAAACTATTTCATCTACCGGGGAGAGCCAATGGGCTATCAATATGATCTGTTGAATGAGTTTTCAAAAGCCCTGAACATTGATTTTGAAATCATTGTTGATAATGATTTGCAGAAAAGTTTTAGAATGCTTCAGGATGGGAAGTGTGACCTTTTAGCTTTAAATCTTACTGTTACTCAAGAAAGGAGTAAATTCCTTAAGTTTACCTATCCCCATACCAGCACACGCCAGGTTCTGGTGCAGCGAAAACCTGATCAATACCGATATATGCACCCGGTAAACCTTGAAAAAGAAATGCTCAGAAATCAATTAGACCTTGCCGGCAAAACTGTTTTTGTTCAGAAAAACTCCTCATATGCTTCACGTTTGCATAATCTTGCAGAGGAAATTGGAGACAGTATAAACATCATGGAAGTAGAGGAGAGTTTGGAAGAACTCATTATTAAGGTAGCTAAAGGAGAGATTGATTATACCATTAGTGACGAGAATATGGCAAAAGTAAATCAAACATTTTATCCAAATATTGATATAAAAACAGCTGTTAGTTTTCCACAAAACCTCGCCTGGGCCATACGTAAAGAAGATTCTGATTTATTATTGAATGCAATAAACTCATGGTTGATAGATTTTAAAAGAACTACAAGCTATGCGCTGATATATAATAAATATTTTCGTAACCCTAAATCAGGGGCAATGGCAGGCACTGGTCTGGTGGTTACTGATGATGGGCAATTATCACAATGGGATCCTGTAATAAAGAAGTATAGTGACAGTATTCCCTGGGACTGGCGTTTGCTGGCATCCATGATATATCAGGAGTCAAGGTTTTATGCGGATACTACTTCCTGGGCCGGGGCCCACGGCCTCATGCAAATTATGCCAACCACTGCAAAACAATATGGTATCGACCGTTATTCTTCACCGGAAAGGAATATAGAAGCTGGTGTTAAATACCTGAAATGGCTGGATGGAATATTTACTGATAAAGTTGATGATCCGGTTGAAAAATACAAATTCGTATTAGCTTCCTATAATGCAGGATTGGGGCACATCCTTGATGCCAGAGCCCTTGCAGTAAAGTATAATAAGAATCCAATGATCTGGGAAGGAAATGTGGATGAATTTATTCTGAAAAAATCAAATCCCAAATATTATCTGGATCCTGTTGTAAAGTATGGATATTGCAGGGGTGAAGAAGTATATAATTATGTTAAGCAGATATTTTCCCGCTATGAGGATTATAAAAATATCATTTCACTGAATTGACAAGCCTTCCGTAAATTTCCAGGAATTCAAATAAAATCATTGCTGTTGCACCCCAAATGTTTGAATCTTTTATTTTGTAGCAAGGAACTTTAATGCAATAATTGTTCTGATTTATCTCTAATATTCCTGCCGTGTCAGGCATTTGAAGCTCCTGTATATTTGCCATTATAGCATATTGAACTTCAGTGGTTTGAATTGAGAAACCTGAAAAATTATTTATGAATCCAATAAATGGAAAGACATCATAGTTGCTTACAGGAATATAAAGTGGAGTTAAAGCTCCTAATAGTTTTATGCTACTTGAGCTAACTCCCAGCTCTTCTGTAGTTTCCCTAAGTGCAGTATGTTCAAGATTCCTGTCAAGGTGGTCAGCTTTTCCTCCCGGGAAACTTATTTGACCACTATGAGGACCATTTTTTTCAGTTCTTTTAATAAAAACAGTATGAAGTTCGTCCCGGAAAGGAAATAACAAGATCAAAATTCCTGCTTTTTGTGGAGGCTGGCTATATGGTTTTATTAAATATCTCGATTCCCGTCCCGGAGGAGCCATTTTATCTTGAAATAATTTCCCGGGAAGATCTTTCTTTAATTCCTTTTTCAATAAACTTATTTGATTAGAAAAATTCATGACTCAATATTTAATTTCAAAACTAGTGAACTTCAGAGCTGTATCAAAAGTAATTTTAGCAATTGTTGTCATCCCTAACTCCAGCCTGCCAGGCAGGTGTTTCGGGATCTATTCGGATTCCTGTTTAGTGTCTCATTGCTATTTAACATCGCCTAAAGCTAGTAAAACAGCTGTTTCATGAAGATCCCGACGAACTTCGTTGTCGGAATAATAC
>DAOWNN010000212.1 GCA_030642585.1 Bacteroidota bacterium
CAAAAAAGTTTTATTAATTCTTCCATTTCCTTTTACCGTATCCAAAACACTTATGAATTCAGACCTTACCAGATTCAAATTTCTGGTAACAGGGTGACTTTCCCCCTGGAGAAGTGGAAAATATGCCCATGGCAAAGGAGTATATTGAGGAGAATTTCCAACAAGTGCAGTATTTACCGGGATATAAGAGCATTGAATATCCTGAACCAGGTTAGCATTGATCCTGACACCATATTTGAATAAAATATCGTTAATGTTCAGGTCCCGGATATAAGCAGTTGTAATACTTGAATACATCAAACTATCCATATCCACTGCAACAGGATCAATCAACCATAAAATACGTCCCCCATTCATCAAGTACTGGTCAAGAATTAATTTATCTACTTCTTCGAATCTCCCGGTCGGTCTGGCAATAATTACAGCAGCATAATTGTCCAAAACTCCCTTATTTCCACCTATCTGTCCCCTGTCAATAGTGTAATACTGAGCAAGTGCACTGAAGGCATCTGCTACCTCTGCATCATATAGTTCTCCATGCCCTTCAAGGAAAGCAATTTTATAAATAGAGTCACTGCTGATTGTTCGAATAGCACTGATCAGTTCATATTCCAATCCCTCTGCCGATTGGTTAAGGTTTTCAGTTCCTGATAAGCCGGGATTATTCCTTAGAAAATTTACCGGCATTTCCATTCCTTTATAATTGATCAAAGCACCCGGGAAAATGATTTTTTGTGACATTCCTCCTTCCCTGTCACGCCATTGCGCATTAGAAGGTCGTAAACCTTTATCCAATAACTGCTCCTGAATTATTGATCTTGCTTCCCCATCCTCCTCTTCGGAGGGATTAATAAATTCAAACTTAAGTTTCCTCCCGGAATACACCCGAAACTCATCCAGGAGCTCCCTGGTGGAAGTTTGCAATTTCCTGAACCCAATTGGCAAATCACCATCAAGATAAACCTGAATATAAACATCTTCAGGGAGTTTGTTTAAGATATTTTTTGTGGCAGTTGATAATGTGAATTTTTTCTCTGAAGTAAGATCCAGCCTGAAAAACCAAATGGAAGAAAGAAATCCTGCCAGAGTAATAATCATCAAAGCCACTAAAAGCTGCAACACAGTTTGTATGATTCTTTTCCGCTTATTCATTATTTATTCAGGTTCAATTCTATTTCCATTTCCTGCTTTGTAAAACAAACTTTGTAAAGAAAAGAAAGAGTGAGATAACAATAACAAAATATACAATATCCCTTGAGTCGATTACACCACGACTCATAGAACTATAATGTTCATTAATACTAATTCTTATTAAGCATTGATTAGATGATTGAAATACAGGCAAAGAACTCAGATAATCCATGCCAGCATAAAGGAAAAAACTCAACAACATAGCAGAAATAAATGCAATGATCTGATTCTCTGTAAAGGAAGATGTAAAAACTCCAATAGAAACATAAACTGCTGCCAGGAAAAACAAGCCGATATACGAACCCCAAAACCCACCAACATCAATATTTCCAACCGGATTCCCCAGGTACCACACCGACACAAAATATACAAGAGTTGGCAACAGTGAAAGCAAAACCAGGGTCAGACCTGCCATGTATTTTCCTAAAATAATCTGAAGATCCCCAATAGGTTTGGTATACAAAAGTTCAATGGTACCTGTTCTTCTCTCATCCGCAAATAAACGCATTGTGATCGCCGGTATCAGAAAGAGAAAAATCCAGGGAGCAATGATAAAAAGTGTTTCCAGTCCGGCATAGCCACTGTCAAGAACATTTAACTCACCTGGAAATATCCAAATGAACAAACTATTGGCCAGCAGGAAAACAACTATTACCACAAACCCTGACAGGCTGCTGAAAAAAGTATTTATTTCTTTTCTAAAAAGAGTAAACATAAGATTCGATTGATCTACAAAAATAAAACGATTTTCACCTAAACAAAAACCTGGTCAATATCTTTATTATTATTTCCCTACCCGAGCATTCCTAATCTTCACTAAACTGATATATATTTCGGGGCTGTCTCAAAAGCTAGCTTGTGGATGGTTTTCATCCTGAACTTGTTTCAGGATCTATTGACAGTCAGTAGCTTAAGATTCTGAAACAAGTTCAGAATGACGTTTATAGGCCCTTTTAAAACAACCCCTTGAATTGATGAATGATTAGCTCTTTAGTTTATCTACTAATTATGAATCCCGCAAATAAGTGCAATGCAATACCATATTTATAGACTTTCTTACAAGGTAATCTGTAGTACCAGGATCACTATTGCAGTTATAATTGTAGATCCCACGACTCCACGATATGAATTCTGGTAATTTTTCCAAATAAAAAAGTAAAACAAAAGAAGATTGGGAATTACCGAAAGACTTAAAAACTTGGTCAGGATGTGATAAGAAACCAGTCTGTTTAAATATTCCGCCAGGCTTTGTGTTCCTGACATTGCAAGAAAGATCACTAAGAAACTAATTACAGGAAGAATAAGTCCAGTTATAAAACCCAGTGCCTGGCTGTTGTACTTGTTTTTCATTTATTACTATACTTTTAATAATAATCCTTGCCTAATAATTGAGTGACTAAAATGACTAAAGAACTTAGAGTGAGTAAAGTTAAAACTTTCGTTTTTCAAGTTCCTTAATGTAGTCAAAACAAGTGAAATCAACACGTATAGGAACTATAGAGACATAGCCATTTTTAAGGGCCCATTCATCGGTGTCTTGTGCCTCCGGCTCATTATTCTTAAAATACCCCGTTAGCCAGAAATAATCCCTGTTGAAGGGATCTGTTCTTTTATCAAATTCCTCCTGCCAAAAGCCTTTGGTTTGCCTGCAAATCTTTACCCCTTTGATTTCAACTTCAGGTATAGCCGGGATATTTATATTCAGACAAATTTCTGTGGGGATACCATTATTTAAAACCTCCTTTAAAATTCTTTTTGCTATGTTTCCGGCTGCCTGGAAATTTGCATCGGGGGAATAATCAAGTAATGAAAAACCAACAGAATGAATACCATTTACTCCTCCCTCAATTGCAGCAGCCATTGTTCCGGAATAAATCACACTTACAGAGGCATTAGATCCATGATTGATGCCGGAAAGCAGCAAATCAGGTTTCCGGTCAAGCAATTGATTTAAAGCAAGCTTCACACAATCAACCGGTGTTCCTGAACAAGTATATACTCTTAGTCCATTCTCTTCTGATTTTTTCGTTACCCTGATGGGTTGCTTTATAGTAATTGCATGCGACATACCGGACTGACTATCTTCAGGTGCAACCACTATCACATCACCCAATTCACAGGCTACTTCAATTAAAGTTTTCAGTCCGCCGGCATGTATACTATCGTCGTTTGTTACCAGTATTAGTGGTCTTTCCTTTGCCATAATCTCGTTCTAATTAAGATTTACAAAGATATTTAAATAAGCATAAGGCACAACCATTAAAGGTCGAAGAGTCTAAGGTCTAAAGTCTAAAAGAATAATTATTATGCAAAGAAAAAACAGAGAGCCCTAAAGTTAAAAATAAGAGGCCACAGATGCACAGATGAAAAACGAATGCACGGATAGAAATTGGAATAATGGAACCTTTAAGCCCCGATAGGGGATTAAAGCTCACGAAGTAGCTTTTAAGAGGTGGCAATTTCAATTGCTTTTAGAATAGCTTAACAAATAACATTTTAACCAGGAGTTTAGAATGGCTAGCCAGACAATTGCGGGTGCGAGTAACTGAATGGAAAAATGGAAAAATGGAAGAATGGAAAAAAGAGGCCATACTTGACCGGAAAAATCCTTATTTTTGTGCTTTCGTCCTTAGGATTACAAAGATCCGAAATCTGGATTGATTCTATCCGGGGAGTAGTTTTGTTAATCATAAATTTCACTCATTTTGAAAATTTCATACAACTGGCTCAAAGAATATATAAATGTTGATCTTGACCCAACGGAAGTGTCAGAGATCCTTACCAATACCGGACTTGAGGTAGAAGGAATGGAGCAATTTGAAACTGTTAAGGGAAGCCTGGAAGGGATTGTGGTGGGTGAGGTAATTTCTGTGCGCAAACATCCAAACGCAGATAAACTCACTCTTGCCGAGGTGAGCCTGGGAAATGACAAAATTGCATCAATTGTTTGTGGAGCTCCAAATGTAAAGGAGGGACAGAAAGTTCCCGTTGCCACTATTGGAAGTACCCTTTATAAAGGTGAAGAATCTGTTGTGATTAAAAAAACAAAAATCCGTGGAGAAACTTCAGAGGGAATGATCTGTGCAGAAGACGAATTAGGTATGGGAGATTCACATGATGGAATCATGGTACTGAAACCAAATACCCCGGCCGGAACCGAAGCACACAACTATTTTAATATTCAAAAAGACACCATTTTTGAAATCGGACTTACTCCAAACAGAATTGACGGAGCCTCTCATTTCGGTGTTGCACGTGACCTTGCAGCCTACCTAAACCAATTCAAACCCACTAAAGCAAATCTTTCCGGAGTTAAAGATTTTGCTGTAGATAACCATGATCTCATTATCCCTGTTGAAGTTGAAAACGAAAAAGCCTGCCCCCGTTATTCAGGACTTACAATCTCGGGACTCAAAGTAGGCCCATCTCCGGAATGGCTACAAAACAGGCTGAAATCTATTGGTCTGAGTCCTATTAATAACGTGGTTGACATTAGCAATTATGTATTGCATGAAACAGGCCAGCCACTCCATGCTTTTGATGCAGCACAGGTTAAGGGTCATAAGATCTTAGTAAAAACTTTAGAAGCCGGAAGCAAATTTATTAGCCTGGATGGAGAAGAAAGGAAATTGTCGGATCAGGATCTTATGATCTGTAATGAACAAAATGGAATGTGTATAGGCGGGGTCCTTGGGGGCATTGAATCGGGGG
>DAOWNN010000190.1 GCA_030642585.1 Bacteroidota bacterium
ATGATGACTTGCCACTACCGGATGCACCCATAACGGCAACAAAGCGATTTTCAGATAAGCTCTTCAACTCCTCCTCACTTTGACCCTCTCTTCCAAAAAACAAATGGCTCTCTTCAGTTGAAAAAGGTCTTAAACCTGGAAAAGGATTGAAAAAAGAACTGTTGCTTTCCTCTGATTTGTCCCGGGTATGCCCTTGTTGTTTACTCATGTCATACCGTTTTTAAATAATATATGTTGTTTATAGATACTTCCAGATTATTCAGAAAAACAATAATAATCTATATTCTGATTCCTATCACCAGAATATCATCAACCTGTTCAAGATCTCCCTTCCATTCTTCATAGACTTTTATCAAGCTTTCTTTCTGCTCTTTCATAGGTAATTTATGGATCTGCAGCAAAAGTTCGCGAAACCTTTTTGATAAGAATTTTTTGTTTTTTGGTCCCCCAAACTGGTCATGAAAGCCATCCGAGAACAGGTATATGGCATCTCCTTTTACCAGGTCTATTTCATGATTGGTAAAGTTGGGCAGTTTCCCGTCTGGATTTGCACCAATTGGAAATTTATCGGCCTTTGTGATCAATACTTCATTGTTACGAATAAGATATAATGGATTGAAGGCCCCGGCATATTCCATACTCATCTTATTAAAGTTAATGGTACAAAGTGAGAGGTCCATGCCATCTTTAACTGACTCATGGCCTGCCTTATCGCTCAATGTCTGGGTAACTCCCAAATTTAATTCATTTAATATCTCAGAGGCTTTCCGTGCATTTTTTACATTGATGGCAAAATTGAGCTGACTATGCCCAACTATCGACATAAAAGCCCCCGGCACTCCATGTCCTGTACAATCGACGGCTGCCACCAATACTAAATCATCCTTTTTATCAAGCCAATAAAAGTCACCACTCACTATATCTTTAGGCAAATACAAGATGAAATTCTCTCCCAGGGTCTCATTTACAAATTCATCAGGGGGTAGGATTGCAGTTTGAATTCTCTTTGCATACTTTATGCTATCGGTAATACTTCTCTGGTGTTCCTCAATTTCTTCTTTTTGCTTTACAACTTTTGCGGTACGTTCCCTTACCTTTTCTTCAAGATCATTGTACAAAACTTCGAGCTGAGCAATCATCAGGTTAAATTTTTTAGAAAGGGTTGTTATTTCATTATTACCAATAACTGCGGCACGCTCATCCAGATGTCCATCAGAAATACGACTTACATTGTTTAACAGCTTCTTAATAGGGTCTGTAATTACTTTTGTTTTTCTGTAAGTAAGCATAGTAACTAATATCAGGGTAATTCCAAGGACAATAATAAACCTGAAGAACTCTCGCTGCAAAAGTTCTTTCTCTTCTGTACGGTCAGACACAATCCTTATAACTGCTGCCTGGTATAAAGAGGTGTTCTCCCTGTTCATATATGTATACTGGTAATGAAGCCATCTGCCATTCTCATATTCATCAAGGATCTGGGTATTTTCTTCTTTCATAGCCTTTAGAAATATTTCCCTGTGCTCCTTTTTGATTGTTGCATCTTTGTTAAAAGAAAATGGACTTCCATCAGTGATGAAAAACATCTCTACATCTTCGATGTTTTTTTGAGTGGCTGTCATTTCATCCTTATTTTTCGATATGAAGTCAAAAAAGTCCTCAGCTCTTGGGGAATAGAAGCCCAATTCAATAATATATTTCCCATCAAGGCTTGGCTGGTAGGAAAACTTCCGAAGACTTTTTGTTCTATTTTCTATAGCAAACCTTTCATCCATAAAAACACCTTTCTCAAAAATACTTCTAATATGATTTTCATGTTCTTGCCCAAGCTCGAATAGGTTTAATCCATAATCTTTCTCAAAAGTCGTATTTACAATTAGTCCCAATGAATTTATAATATAAATATCCTGAGTTGATATATCCATTCCAAGCTGTTGCCTGATTTCTAAAAGATCTGCATTTTCAATATCCCTTGTGTCTCTAAAAACATCTTCTACTAATAATTTACTCAAGCCTTCCATTCTCATGGTCATGTTATCAGATAGAATTTCAAAAGTTTCATCTCCAAACTCCATAAGCCTCACCAGTTCATCTGTAATTATCAAATTCTTCTCTTCATTAAACTCTACAAGTATCTTCTTCTTTTGTAAATAATTATAAGCAGCCATGAATGTAAGAGCCAGCAAAGCCGGAATAACTATATTAAAGATCAGTTGTTTAAAAATTGTAGTTGGTTGTCTCACAATAATCTTAATTATATGATTTATCAATTTATATACAGCTTGCTTATTAAGATTCTACGTTAATTAAAAAGATTTAGTTTGTTTTACCACTATTTAATACTTCAAAAAAATCAATAAAATGCTTCGGCTCATCAAAAAATCCTTCAAGCATTCCTAATCCGGGAATATGATAAACATAAGATCTTGAATCAGAAACTATAGTCAATATTTCATTTTCATCCATTAAATAAGATCCTATATAAATGAACTCCCCTTCATTAAAAGTATCTAATTCCAGGTCAGCTATCATTAATTTAACTGAACCGGTTAGAATCAGAAAAATGTCTGTAAAATCGTCTCTGACATTAAAGGAGAAGCTCTTTCCATGTTCAATACAATGAGTTTTCATTTCCTTTGCAAGTTCATACAGAATATAAGCTGGTGTTTTATGAAACAGTTTATTTCCTTTTAAATACCTGATCTTCTCCATTGCCAGGTACCAGGAAGATTCAGAAGTATTATTGATAGCATCAAGGATCTTTTTTCTTTGCATTGCAGGCAACCTTTCCAGGCAATTGTTGTATTTATCAATATCTAATTCACGAATAAACCCTGCTGAAATTTCACTCATCATGGTATCCGGGTGAAACATCAGGGCTAAAAGATCTTCAGGAACTTCAGCCTGACCAAGGCCAACAAAAGCATCTACAGCATAGGCTTTTGAAAGAAGTCCTGCATAATTATAGTCTCTGTTAATCACGGCCAGTAATAATTCATCTGGGGTCATTTTTTCAATTGGGAAAAAATTCTGCAACTCTTTTACCTTATCTTCATGAGAAATATCATTCATGGCAGGCAGGACAACAGGCTTTATTTCTTCATCAATCACAAGGTCTAATAATTCAAGGGCAAAACTTACAGATTCAGAAGATCCTGTTTTAAGACTTTCGCTTATATGTTTTATGGTTTGAGGGTTATAAGCAATAGAAAGCAATTCATACAACAAAGTATAACTATCCTGAAGTTCTGTTTCCAGCATATCCTTAAAATCCTGAGCGTGTTTTATTTGCCTGGCACTTAAGTTCGCAGAAAGATTCCAGGCAA
Organism: Bacteroidota bacterium; assembly: GCA_030642585.1. Classification (GTDB taxonomy): domain Bacteria; phylum Bacteroidota; class Bacteroidia; order Bacteroidales; family VadinHA17; genus JAYEGO01. The sequence continues at coordinate 3,327 of DAOWNN010000190.1, forward strand.
CTTGTTTTACCGATTGTTCAATTAATGAGAAAAACTGAGATCTTTCGTTTTCATCTGCTTTATAATCACAGGATATAAGGGCATGTACTACCTCCAGTACCACAATTCTTTCTGTTTGAAAAATCTTGGGAAGAAGAAATTGAATTGCCTGTTCACCTCCAATTATACCCATAAGTCGAATGATCCTTCTCAAGGTTTTTGTACTTAAACCAGTTTTGTAAAAAGCTTGCTCCAACATCGGAAGACAAGCTTCCCCAATTTCAATAATGGCATTAAAAGCATAAGAATAGTAAATTGAACTCCCGAGTAAATCAACAAGAACCTGGGTGAATTCGGGATTCATTGTCTTCCCTGCCATTTTTATCCCCTCTATCCTTACCTCCGGAGAAGAGTCTCTAAGCATTGTGTTAAGTTGATTCTGATCAATAATCCTCTTTTCATCCGCATTTATTAACCTGGCTCCAACTATTTTCCGCTCTTTATTAGTAGCTTTTAGTATGTCCTCAAAAGCTTGCTTGCCAGGTTCAGCCTGAAGTTCTTCCCACCCGGCAATGAGTTTATTTCCATAATCTGCAAGTCTGGAATCCTCAACTCCCTTGTTCAACCAATTTTTAATTGTTTCTAAAGAACTAATTTCAAGATTATAAGCCAGGTCATGTAACTGGCCTAACTGAATATGTTTATCATTGATACTTAAAACTTTTGCAATGGCTTTGTCATTATTGGTAATTGACCAAAGGCTAAAAATCTTAACCAGGGATAAGTAGGTTTGTTTATTCCCGGAATCAAAAACCAATTGAACCGCTTTATCAATAGTGGGATATTCCGAAGCCTGTACTTCTCCCGATTTTTTAATCCCAGCTAAAGAACTATTAAGGGATTCCTGATAATACTTATACAAGCGAAACGCAAAGAATATCCATACTCCAATAAAAAACACCAGTACATAGTTAAAATGTATTAACTTAATAAAGCTAAGCGCAGTGAGTCCAACCATTATTGCTCCTGATAATACTGCAGATATTTCATTTATGGTTCCATCTATCCTGGCCTGCATATCAAACCTTATCTTTTCATCAAGAGAAAGATATAGTATCTTGAAAGAAGGTGCCTCAACTGAATCCTTCAGTGCTTTGGAAAACAATTTAGTTAATGAGATAAGTAAAAAGAAAAAAGCAAAGCTGGCTGACACAGCTGTATAGCCGAGCAAACTTCCTATGACTGCTGAAGTCAAAGCAAACAATCCAATCAAGAGGGGTGAAATAATCAGGCTGAGTTTTAATCCATACATCTTCATTAATCGGCTATAAACAAAAGTTTTAACCAAAAGGGTAAATACAGCCATAGTTCCTATAAAATACCCCAGGAATTTAGCTAGTTCTGTATTCTCGGGATATTGGATATTAGTAACTGCAATAAAAGAATAGTGAACCAGGAAGGCAACCACAACAGAAAGAGCCACGAAGCCAGCCATGACACGTGTATATGGTTGTTTGAAGATATCTGTAAACCGGCTCCTGCTTCCTTTTTCACCCTTATCCTCTACAAGTTCCTTGTTTAACCTGAACTTATTTACCATAAATATCTGAATAACAAAGGCAACAGATATGCTTATAGCACTGATCAATAAAAGGTTTGCAGTTGATACATTCATTGATAAAATGATAGGAACCGCATAACTACTAATAATTATTCCAAGGATCTGACCGGCATCAACAAGCCCAAACAGTCGTTTCCCCTGACGCAGCGTAAACAAACGGCTTGTAGTACCACCAAAGCCGATCATTGCAATAATATTTAATGGTCCCATCATTACAAAAACCACAAACACCCATATTTCTGTTGTGAAATACCTGAATCCGACCCACAGTAGAAACATGAAAACTGCAATGACAAATAAATTCCCTGAAGAAAAAACTGAAAATTTAAATATGGATTGAAACCGGGAATAAAGAGTAGTAAGGATAATACCTACAA
>DAOWNN010000147.1 GCA_030642585.1 Bacteroidota bacterium
ATAATATTGATCTTTACATCCTTGTATTCTACAGAAACATTCTTAGACAAGATAGTTATTCCCCTCTCCCGCTCCAGCTCATTACTGTCAAGAATAAGGTCTCCAAGATCGATTCGTTCATCCAATACCTTACATTCCTGAATAATCCTGTCTACCAGGGTGGTTTTTCCGTGATCAACGTGAGCTATAATTGCTATATTTCTTATAGATTGCATATCCTTTTATTTTTTGAAGCCGCAAATTTACATTTTTTTTATGAATTTATGAAATGCTTTCTATCTGCTTTTGTCCCGGAATTCTACTATCATTCCCCATCTGATTCTGAATGTTTCAAAACCTTTTTCCTTAAAATACTAACATGATTGTAGCCCTTACAGGTGCCAGCGGACACATAGGATCAAATCTGATACGAGAACTCCTCTCCCTCGGACATCAGGTAAAAGTCCTGCTTCATAAAGATAATCGTGCATTTAAGGGACTTGAAATAGCTATAATACGAGGAACTCTCCACGAAAAAGAGTCTTTAGTAAAACTATTTAAGGGTTCAGAAATTGTATTCCACCTGGCAGCTCTGATATCCATAGGGAAAAATGGAATAAGTGAGCTTACCAGTACCAATGTGGAAGGAACAAAACATGTAATTGAGTGCTGTAAGCTTGCAGGAGTAAGAAGGCTCGTTCATTTCAGTTCCATTCATGCATTATTTGCAGAAAAGCATTGCACTAAACTCGACGAATCCAGTCCCTTGAATCTGGAGAGCAAGATCCCCTATGAAAGAACCAAGGCAATTTCCGAACATGTTGCTCTGGAGGAGGCTCATAAAAATGGCCTCGAACTGGTTGTTGTAAATCCAACAGCCGTAATCGGACCATGGGATTTTGGACCTTCCTTTCTTGGCCAGTTTCTTATCCGCCTTTACCAGGGAAAAATTCCGGCTTTGTTGCATGGTGGCTATAACTGGGTAGATGCAAGGGATGTTTCAAAAGGAGCTATTGCAGCTGCCATGAAAGGTGTTTCAGGAGAACGATATATTCTTTCAGGAACCTGGGCAGATCTCAAAGCCTTTGTAGAAATGTGGAGTAAAGTTACCGGGCAGGAAATTTCTTTACCACTTCTCCCCCATGCACTGGCAAGAATTGGAATTCCATTTATTCAATTATGGGCGAAACTAAACAAGAATCATCCTCTCTATACCAGTGAATCTTTGGAAATTATAAGAACCGGATGTGACAACATTCCTTATACGAAAGCTCAAAAGGAGCTGAATTATTCGCCTCGTCCTCTTATTGAAACCCTGAAAGACAGCTATTACTGGTATCAAACAAATTCATATATTTAGGCGTGGAAATAATATCGGAACACACATTCAGGATCATTGTTTTAAGCTGGATTGCGCTGGGAATAATTCTGTTTCCGGTTCTTATCAAAATTACTGTCCCATATGGAAGACACAGTAATAAAAAATGGGGGCCTGTAATTGACAAGAACTCTGATCATTACCTCATAAGTTTAAGAAAAGGCGGAAAGAAAGGATATTTCATTCCTCACGGGAATTTTTTCCGGTATATTTCCTGCCCCAACTTCCTGGGTGAGATCATGGAATGGACAGGATTTGCCATTATGACCTGGTCTCTTCCAGGAATATCATTTGCTGTATGGACTGCTGCCAACCTGGTTCCAAGGGCCATTCATCATCATAAATGGTATAAAGATAGTTTCCCCAATTATCCCACGCATAGGAAAGCAATAATTCCCTGGATAATGTAGAGAAGAAGGTTTAGGCGAAGGCTAAGGATAAACCTGTCAGATCTGTGACCCTGACATATATCGTCAGTGGGTCAGACCAGAGGGAGCACCTGACAGTGTTGGAGCGTGAAAGCGCAGGGCTCAGAGGACAGTGCACAGAGTAGAGAAAAAATTTATGCTCTTCAGGCTGAAAGCCTGGAATATAATAGCCGGGTCCAGGAAAGAAACAAACCACAAAAAAAAGGTCCGCAGCAACTGGTCTAATAAAGAAAAAACATTCATCGGACCGCATAAATAACTTACAATTATTACTCGTAACCTGGCCTCCTTTTAAGAAGCAGGCCTGTAGAGCGACTCTCCGGGTCGCTTTTTTTTGCGTTTCAAGAAATGCAATCGACTCGGAGAGTCGATCTACAGGGCCCTACACCTATTCTAAAATCAATTTGATCAAATATTCCAAGCATTTTGTTCTAAATGTTGTAACTTGTATTGACCAAACCTCAATATATTGCTTTGAAATCCTTAATAAATCCATAAGTCATGAAAACACATGCCAAAACCTCAATCTTTCTTGTTTTCTTTCTTTTTTCATTATTCATTAATCATTATTCATTTCTTTCCGCCCAGGCCCCCCAGGGATTTAATTACCAGGCCATAGTCAGAGATGCCCAGGGTGCTGTTGTAGCAAGCCAGCAAGTTGGATTCCAGTTCAGCATTATTCAGAACAACATCTATGGGGCCTCAATCTACGTGGAAACTCACAGTATGTCAACCAATGAATTTGGCTTGGTAATCTTATTCATTGGTGAAGGTACCGTTAAACATGGAATTTTTACAAGCATCGACTGGAGTGCTGACTCCTACTTCCTGAAAGTAGAAATGGATGCTTCCGGAGGAGCCAACTACACTGAAATGGGCATAGCACAGATGCTCAGCGTACCGTATGCCCTGCATTCAAAAACGGCAGAAAATATATTCAGCGGGAATTATAATGATCTTTCCAATACTCCACTAAATGTAAGCTATTTCAGTAATGATGCCGGGTACCTTAGTCTTGAATCCGATCCGATTTTCAATATTTCTGTTGCCCAGGGCATAAGCTCGGGAGATACAAGTAACTGGAATGAAACTCATCTATGGGGAAACCATGCAATTGAAAGCTATTTAAAAACTGAAGTGGACGGATCAATAAGCAATGAGATTCAGGACCTTTCACTATCAAATAATACATTAATGATCACAAATAATGCCTCTGCCACAGAAATTATCCTGGATAAGTACCTTGACAATACCGACAGCTGGGTTAAAAGCGACGAAAATATTTATTTCGTGGGTAAAGTTGGCATCGGAATCAGTGATTTTTCTGAAAGGCTTAATCTGTATGGGAATCTACAAATCTCAGCTAACGATTATGGAATCAACTTTTATGATGTAAATACCAGGATCTGGAAAAATAACGATGACTTGTTTCTGACTGCTGATGACGATATTATTTTCAGGCCGGATGATGATATATACATCAATACAGGTGATAACACTATCTCCTGGGTTAGGTTTGATAATGGCGCACAACGATTGGGAATTGGAGAACTCTATCCGTCTGATCCCTTACATGTAAGATCAGGCATCGATCATCATGCTATCAATATTGAAGAGAATAATGGTGAAGAGGATTGGCAAATAGGTGTAGATGCATCAGGTGACCTTTGCTTTTATAACAGCGGTTCTTCATCACCCGCTATGGAAATAACTGATAATAATAATGTAGGATTTGGGTACCCCTCTTCAACATTCAAGCTCTATGCATGGAGAAATGCGAATTGTTATACAGGTTTGAGTACAGAGAGCATTGGAGTCTATAGTACAATAACAACTCATAGTTCATCAACTGCATATGGTGCCCGTTTTTTTTCTTATAATAATTTAGGAACAAATTATGGTGTAGATTGTAATGCAAGTGGAGACAAAGGGTCTATATATGGAGGATTCTTTACCGCTTCCATGACTGGCACGACTTCTTCACCAGGTACTGCATATGGTGTAAGGTCAAGGATTTTAAGATACAACCCAAATGGGACCTATTATTCAGGACACTTTTCAGACTACTCTACAGGTGGGACATACTTGGGGCTATATGCAGACTCCCGCTCTGGAGCCGCCACCGACCTGGCCGAATATATTTATGATGCCCAAGGCAATCTGGAAGCAGCCGATGTAGTAGTGATTGATGGATATACCAATGAAAGTGTGATTAGTTCCTCTTTACCCTATGCAACTAATGTGGCAGGGGTCGTATCCACTAAACCTCACATGGTAATGGGTATGGAGTTAATTAGAGATGAAGAAACAGGTGAAGAAATTCCAGGTGTGAGTGCTGTACGATTATCCCTGGCCGGCCGGGTACCTGTAAAAATTACTGATGAAAATGGTCCGATTAAAAGAGGTGATCTCCTTACCTCCTCCTCTACTCTTGGCCATGCCATGAAATGGAGTCTGCTTGATGTAAATGAAGCCAAAGATTTTGAAGGATTAAAAACAATCCTGGCTGAAAACGAAAGAAGGAGAAATGCCATAATTGGCAAAGCACTTGAAGAACACAATTCAGGAACAGGTAAGATTATGGTTTTAATAAGCTTGCAATAATGTAAACAATAGCTGTATTAGCCAAGTCACTGTCTACAGGCAAGACTGACTTGGAAAGGCACAGAGCACAGAACACAAGGCTCAAAGGACAGTGCGCAGTACGCAGTGATAAGAGGGATTAAGGGACATGGAGACAAAGAGAAGTGAGTGTTGAAAGAGGTGATGGAGCGACAGGGCGAGAGAGCGATGGAGCGAAAAAAGAAGTGAGAGGTGAGAATAATGGAATGATGACCTAAAATACTAGAATACGTCCACACTTTTGTGGCATAAATTATTCATAAACTTGTAGGCATATATCAGGACAAGACAAAAATTTTATGCTCTTCAGGCTGAAAGCCTGGAATAATTTAACCGGGGGCACCTTGCCCCCTTTAAAAAAACCCGGGCAAGCTAAAAGTATGGTCATGAGGTTTATTCATCAAATAAAAAATGATTTTTACTATAAATTTCATAACTTATTACTTTTTGGAATAATGCTCAATCATTAAAACACATACCATGAAAGCACAATCCCCATTTCTAAAGCCTTTGTTTTTCTGTTTTTTCTTCACTTTTTCATTATTCATTAATCATTATTCATTTCTTTCTGCCCAGGCCCCACAAAAGTTCAATTACCAGGCGGTGGTTCGCGATGGAAGTACAATTCTTATTGATAAAACCCTGGATGTGAAATTTGAGATCCTGCAGGGAAGTCCAACCGGTTCGCTTGCCTGGACAGAAACCCAGACAGGTGTAAGTACCAATTCAATTGGAATGCTAAATATTATGGTGGGTGATGTAAACAGTGTGGATGTCGACTGGAGCTCCGGACCCTATTATTTAAGGGTACAACTTGATCTGAAAGATGGAAATAGCTTCCAGAACTTTGGAAATGCAGAGTTACTGTCAGTGCCTTATGCTTTGTATGCTACTGAAGGAATTGATGCAGATGCTGATCCAGGAAATGAGATACAGTACCTTTCACTGAGCGGAGACTCTTTGATTCTGACCAGTGACCCCACCCCGGCAGTAATAGACCTCTCACCCTATGCAGATAATCCATGGACCCTTAATGGTGCTTCAGATGATACATTATTGTTTGGGGGTAGTGTGGCAATTGGTTCAGGTATGCCCGGTGGCAGCAAGCTGGCTATACAGGGAGACAATGTTTTGACTGAAGAACCATTGTTTGAGGTAAAGAGACAGGATGGTCAGACTGTTTTTGCGGTATATAATTCCGGAGTAAGAGTATTTGTTGAGGAGGGCGAAAGCAAAGGCCGTAAGGGTGGATTTGCCATAGGTGGTTTTACTCCCGGAAAAGGAGAAACCGGTGAATACTTCCGTGTAACACCTGACAGTGTTAGAATATACCTGGACACCGCTACATCAAAACGCCCCAGGGGAGGTTTTGCAATAGGTGGATTTACCCCAGGTAAGGGTATCAATCAGGAATACATGAGGGTGACATCAGATAGTGTTAGAATTTACCTGAACGATACTGAAACTAAGAGGCCCAGAGGAGGATTTGCAATTGGCGGTTTTACACCCGGAAAAGCAGGAGAGGGAGACCATTATTTTAATGTTTCCACACAGAGTGAAGCCTACATAATAAATCCCAGCCAGCCACGTGTATTATGGTATCCTAAAAAGGAAGCATTTTTAACCGGGAGG
>DAOWNN010000086.1 GCA_030642585.1 Bacteroidota bacterium
ATATTTATCAAGGATAAAGATGGAAATATATTCGAAATAAAGGAAATGTAAAATTTTATATAAAACCATTAAATCATGAATATTTCAAACAGAGTAAATCAAATCAAAAAATCGGCAATTCACGAAATGACCCGCCTATCAAAACAATATGATGATGTGGCATTTTTGTCGTGGGCAAAACCTACAACCGGAACCCCAAAACATATCAATGATGCAGTTATTGAAGCCATCAATAAAGGATTGACCGGTGGTTATTCTCAAAGTGAAGGCTTACCTGAATTAAGGGAAGAAATTGTAAGAAAACTAAAAAGAGATAATAATATTGATGCCGATATTTCACAAATAATTGTCACTGTAGGTGCAATTGAAGGATTGGCTGCATCTGTTTTGGCAACAGTTGATCCTGGTGATGAAGTAATCCTTCCTACACCAACATATTCAACCCATATAACACAAGTTAAGCTCGCATCAGGTGTACCTGTTTTAATTCCTTTAATTGAAGAAGAAAAATTTGCTTTAGATATTGAAGCCATAAAAAAGGCAATTACACCGAGAACGAAAGCAATTATGTATTGTACCCCAAGTAATCCTACAGGAACAGTTTTTCCTGAAAACACACTTCGTGATTTGGGAAAAATTGCCTTGGAGCACAATCTCACTGTTATAACAGACGAAGCATATGAATACTTTACTTTTGATGGCAGTAAGCATTTCAGTATGGCCTCAATTCCCGAATTGAGTAAAAATGTAATAAGCAATTATACCTTCACAAAAACTTATGCAATGACTGGTTGGCGTATAGGTTATATTCATGCTGATGAAGAAATTATAAGCCAGATCAAGAAAGCACATATTCCCCTAGCTATTTGTGCACCTGTAGCTTCTCAATACGCAGCTATTGCTGCTTTAAAAGGTAGTCAGGATTGTATCAAAGAATTCAGCTCACATTATCTTAAAGCCAGGAACCTGATGTGTGAAAGATTAGATATCCTGAATTCTGTTTTTGAATATAATAAGCCGGAAGGTTCCTACTTGATGTTTCCCAAAATTATAGGAGACGCCGGAAATGACTCAATTACTTTTAGTAAAAATCTATTAAAGGAAGCCAGAGTTTCTACAACTCCGGGTATAGCTTTCGGACCAACAGGAGAAAATCATATCAGGCTTTCTTTCTGTGTTCCTGAAGAAATGATAAATAAAGCATTCGACAGAATGGAAAAATATTTTAAATAGAACAGATGCAACTATCAGCAAAAAACAATACAAGTAAAGGATATATTCAAGTTTATACCGGCAATGGAAAGGGAAAAACAACTGCGGCTTTTGGTTTGGCTTTGAGGGCTATAGGGACAGGAATGAAAGTATATATCGGCCAGTTTGTTAAAGGGAAAACTTACAACGAAACCATAGCCATTGCCCGATACCTGAAAAACATAAGAGTCAAACAATACGGTTTGGGCTGTTTTATTGTTAATATCCCAACTGATGATGATATTAAAGCTGCCCAACAAGGTTTTGAGGAAATGCGGAAAATCATTCAAAATGGCAAGTATGATTTGGTTATTATGGATGAAGTGAATATTGCCTTGTACTATAAACTAATTGATGTAGATCAATTGATCGACATTTTAAAAAACAAACCTGATAATGTTGAATTGGTGCTGACCGGAAGGTATGCCCCGCCTGAAATTATAGAAATGGCCGATCTGGTAACAGAGATGAAAGAAGTGAAGCATTATTATCAACAAGGAATTGAAGCACGAAAAGGGATTGAATATTGAATTTTGTTATTATGAATTTTTTGAACCAAATACAAAACCTTCTTGGAGAAAGGCAAACAAATATTACAATTAACAGTCTGCAATATTCAAATTATAATTCACCGAAAAAACCAATAAGATTTTGTGAAGCAGTTGTGGATTCGTTGCATTCACCTTTAATGATCCGTAAGGATGATATTAATTGTTTAGGAGCACAGCGTTCTTTTGGCTTCTACCAAGATGATAAAAAATTAGCTGCCCAAATATCAGAGGAATCTAATATACCTCTTAGATTTATTCTCAATGCATTAAATGAAATACCTGTAATTACCAATCCTGTGAAGAATATTATTCTGGGTTCTTCAGAAAAACCAGATGTAACAATAGCTTTTGTGAAACCTAATAAAATCACCCAACTTATTCTTCTATATGCTGAATATTTTGAAGAAAAACCGCTGATATTACCATATTATTTTATGTCTGTCTGTGGAATTATTGCTGTGCAGACATACAAAACCGATAAAATATGTATCTCATTTGCTTGTCCGGCATCGCACAAATTTGCTGGTATTTTGGAAGATGAAGTTATTGTTGGTATTCCTAATTCACTTTTAAACTATTGACAGATTAAGGAAAAAGTTTAACAAACTATAACATAATAAAAATGAAAAATGCAAAATTGAATCTGGTAATCGATGTCATAATGCTCATTGATATGATGGCATTGATAGGAGTAGGACTTCTTAATAAGTACGTTCTATTAACAGGGCAGCAGAAGTGGGAAAAGTATGGAGAGAATCTGGAGTTTTATCTTTGGGGATTTGAACGGCACGATTGGAACAAGATACATTTTATACTTGGATTAATTCTGTTTGGCTTGTTGATTTTGCATATTTGGTTCCATTGGAAAATGGTAATAAATATTTATAAAACATTTATAAGTAATAAAAGGATAAGAATAATTGTAGCACTTGCCTTATTAGTGGTTTCTATTGCTCTGGTAGTTTTCCCTGCTTTTGTTAATCCTGTAGTTGATGAGCCTGCATATAAAGGTGGTAGGCAATATTTAGAAAACTATGGCAGGAATGAGATAGAAAGGGGAACAGGAAGAGGAGAGGGGCGCTTCCGGCAAAGCACGGACACTCTGGCTATTGAGCAGGATGAGGATAAAACACTTCATATAAGTCCTGATAATGAAAAAGATGAAATTAGTATAGATGAGAGACAAGACCATTCTTTACATCAAAGTAAAGGATCAGATGAAGGCAGACATCGTGATATCCCATCTGATATTGAGGTTATTGGTAGTATGACTCTTATCGAGGTAGCTGAAAAATATAAAGTGCCGGCAAATCATATAAAAAGTAAACTTGATATCCCCCTGTCAACACCAGATAATGAGAGATTAGGTCGCTTGAAGAGAGTATATGGTTTTACTATGAGTGAAGTTGAGGAAATAATTTATAATTATCAAAAAGCAAAATGAATAACAAAATAATATGTATTATATTATTTTATTTAGTGTTGAGTGTTTCATGCACTAATAAACAGACTAATGTTATGAAAAAGGAAATAGTGTTTCATCCCATAGGAGTAGTTCACAGTCCGTATAGTCCGGATACCGGTGCCCCCAGACAGGGAATTCTCAAGCCTGATAAAGAAGCAAGCATTGAGATCTATGAGCCCTTTCACGAGGCTCTGCAAACACTTGATGAGTTTGAATATATCCTTGTGTTCTTTTATTTTGACCAGGTGGAAGGCTGGGAGTCCATTGTGAAGCCTCGTGGTTCAACAGACGAGCATAAGTTCGGACTTTTCTCTACACGCAGTCCTAAAAGACCAAATCCTATAGGCTTTTCATTGGTAAAACTCGATAGTATTGAAAAAGGTGTTCTTTATATCAAGGGAATAGATGCATTTGAAGGAAGCCCTGTTTTGGATATTAAACCTTATCTTCCCTCAATAGATTGTGTTGAAAGTTCGATTAACTGGTATGTTGAAAAAGAACTGGGTCATCATGATGAAGATTTTATAGATGACCCGGAGTTTTATCGCTAATTTCTTTCTTCACAGGAAAGAACTACGAAACTATTGAATGACTAATTATAAATAACTTGAGTTAGATATTTAAAATGTACTTATAAATAAACCCATAAGCTTTACTTGGTGTAACTTTGAGCCTTGGTGTCTTAGTGGCGAAAAAAAAGATGCCACCAAGGCTCCAAGACACAAAGGAAACACAAAGAAGATAAATTTCGCCACATGTATAAGCTTTTAAATTCAAATGCATAGTTTCGTTTCATAAATCGAACACACGTTTATAAATTGAAAGCAATGAAGAAAAAAACAAAGATTGGTATTATTATTTGTGACAGGTACCGTGCCTGTGCTGGTGGTAAATGTTTTCGTTCCCTTCAACAAAGGGAAGGTGCTTTTGACATATATAATAAGGATGAGGATGTAGAACTTGTTGGATATACCAGTTGCGGAGGGTGCCCGGGAGGAAATATTGAATATGCACCTGAGGAAATGCAAAAGAATGGGGCTGAAGTTATTCACCTGGCTACCGGACTTGTAGTTGGCTATCCTCCCTGCCCGTATATTGATCAATTTCAAAAGTTTATTCCTGAAAAATATGGAATGAAGGTAGTTGTGGGCACGCATCCTATTCCTGAAAAATACCGCATTACTCATGAAAATCTTGGTACCTGGAAATCGCCGGAATGGCGAGACCTTGTTGAGCCAACAATTGCTGATGAAAAAACCCGGCTGGCATACGATTAGGTATTAAGACAATGAGTAATAAAGGAGTGGCACAGGGAGGCGTAGTGGAAGAAAAACCTGTCAGGGTCTAAACAGAGTGAAGTCCTGACAGAGTTTTTGGAGAAGAGGCGAAGGAGCGACAGAGCGAAAGAGAGAAAGAGAGAAGCGATGAGTAGTGAGATATGAGACAAGACTGGACAATGTCAAAAACATTTCCTGAATACTATCTGGCTGGCATGCAGGTTGCTGAAGGGTCAGAGGCAAAATACATAATATTAAATATTAAGGCCTCTTTTTTTTTACATGATACATTTGACCACAGTAAAATATACTCCTTTGTCGCATTTCACCCTAATGAAGTAGAAAGAATTTCATAGGGCAAACATGGCAAGCATTTGCCATGAAATACCAGAATATAAAGTTATGACCAAATTACCTCCTGATATTTCAAAGAACAATGTCTATTCCTTGCTGTGGCATGCCTCTTTCCTTGCCTTTGCGCGAACTTTCATGGATGTAGATACCATTGTTCCTGCAATGCTTATTGAAGCCGGAGGCAGTGCTATGCATGTAGGTGTAATGACAGCAATAATGCTTGGAGGAGCCAGTTTCACACAATTGATATTTGCCCCTTTCATAAGTAACTACGAATACAAAAAGAAATTCCTGTTGATTGGCATCAATGCCAGGATACTGGCACTCTTTTTATTGGGACTAATGCTCTATTTTTCAGGATTGTTACATGGGAATTTCACCATCCTGTTCATCTTTATCCTGATTACGATATTCTCTCTTAGTGGCGCTTTTTCAAATATATCCTATACCGATATTCTGGGGAAATCTGTAGATCAGTCTTTCAGAAAATCATTTTTTTCCACGAGGCAGGTAATTACAGGAATCATTTTACTGCTATCAGCATTTCTGGCCAGGAAAGTAATTACACTCAATAGCTTTCCTGCCAATTATGCCAGCATGTTTTTTATTGCCTCTCTGGCTCTTTTTGTTGCTTCACTTGGCTTCTGGAGAATAAATGAACATCTTCCATCAAGATTGCTTGTCAGGAACATTAGACACTTTTTTAAGCTTATTAAAAGTGAATTGTCCCGAAATAATAAGTTAGGATATTTCCTGGGGTTTATAAATACTATGGGAATTAGTATTGCTCTTATGCCCTTTATTATGCTCTATGCAAAACAAATGTTTCATACAGGGAGTGCCCAAACTGGTATGTTTTTAATATTTAAGGTTCTTGGTAGCGTTTCTGTCGGTTTTATTTTGATTACAATTTTTAAGAAGTTTAAATACAAGTATCTGCTTTATGGCAATGTTTTGCTGGTAAGTTTAGTTGTGTCAATACTGTTGTTTTACCCCGGACAACCTCCTTTTTACTTGCTTTTTCTGATGGGAGGTGTGATCTTTGCCTCTTATAGTATTTCTATGAATGGGATACTCCTGGAAGTATCAGGGATTGAAAACCGGGCTTTATATACCGGTATTGCCGGCGCAGGGAATATTTTACCGGCTCTTTTCCCTTTGATTGGGGGCTGGATAATAGAACAGTATGGATTCCGTGAGTTTTTTGTTTTTTACATAATATTGATACTATCTTCTTTGTTTTTTATTTATAAACTAAACTGCAAGAAATGAAGCTTCTGATGATCTACTGCAAACAGTTTTCCTATAAACCAACTATAAAAACCATTGATAATGCTCGGGATAATGTTGAACCGGGAGAGTTTAATAATATTCAAACAGCATTCATTCAGGTAGAAGAAGAGGATATGAATAAGGAAAGTGAGGTAGCAAAAAAGTTATTAAAAAATCTGAAGTGGATTTGTGGAAAAAACGATACCAACAAAAGGATTATCCTTCATTCTTTTGCACACCTTTCAGAAAGTAAAGCTACTCCCGAATTTACACAGTCATTTTTTAACTCTGTTGACCAAAGGCTTAGTGCCTCCGGGTTTGAAGTGCATCAAACTCCTTTTGGCTATTTTCTTGACTTGCAGGTAGATGCTCCCGGTTATTCCCTGGCGCGTGTTTTTAAATCCTTCTAACAAAGATTTATTATGTATAAATATCTCTTCGGTCCGGTTCCTTCACGACGCCTTGGCATCTCTCTTGGAGTTGACCTGGTACCTCATAAAGTCTGCTCACTCGATTGCGTGTACTGCGAATGTGGCCCATCTACCAAGCTCACCGATCAGCGTATGGAATACATTCCTTATAAGAAAGTAGTAGCTGAATTAGAGCATTATTTTGCAAACAGTCCCGATCCTGATTATATCACTTTTTCAGGATCCGGAGAACCCACATTAAACAATCGTATAGGGGATGTCCTGACATTTATAAAGCAAAAAAAACCAGATATTCCTGTGGCAGTTCTTACCAATGGAACCTTGTTCAACAAAAAAGTTGTACGAAATGAACTTCTTTTAGCAGATCTGGTTCTGCCCTCTTTGGATGCTGCATCCACAGATGCTTTTAAAAAAATAAACCGGCCTTATTCAGGACTTGAAATAAATGAATATATACAGGGTCTAATTACCTTTAGAAAAGAATTCAAGGGCTTAATATGGCTTGAAATTCTTATCATCCCTGGTTATAATGACCAGAAAAGTGAGCTTTTACTATTAAAGGAGGCCATTTTAAAAATTCAACCAAACAAAGTACAACTAAATACCCTTGATCGTCCTGGAATTCTTGATGATTTACGTCCTGCAAGCAATGTCGAATTGAAGGAGATTCTTGATTTATGGCAGCTTGAGAATGCAGAGATAATAGCAAAAGCACCCGGAAGAAAAAATATTTCTTCATACCGGAAAGATGCCGAAGAGGCCATTCTTGAAACCATTCAGAGGCGACCATGCACCCTGGATGATCTGTCCACCATTTTGGGACTGCATATAAATGAAGTAAACAAGTATCTCGATGTCCTTGAAGCTGAAAATAAAGTTAAGGTAACACGCCAGGAAAGAGGACTTTTTTACGGAATTCAGCATGACTAGCTCCTCGTCATCCTGAACTCGTTTCAGGATCTATCAGGAACGATAAAAAAATAATACCATGAACCTTAAAGACATCAACAAAGAAATTCTGGAATGCCGAAAATGCCCTCTTGAAAAAACCAGGAATCATGTGATTGTGGGAGAGGGGCCAGAGGATGCTCCCATAATGATAATCGGAGAGGCCCCTGGAAGGGATGAGGATTTTCAGGGCCGCCCATTCGTAGGTAAATCAGGCCAATTACTCGATAAAATACTGGATGCATGCGGTTTTAACAGGAAGGAACATGTGTATATAAGCAATATATTGAAATGCAGACCCCCTGGAAATCGTACACCTAAACCTGAAGAAATAACAGTCTGCAAACCATGGTTAATGAAACAGTTGGAATTAATAGATCCTAAAATTATCATATTGCTGGGTGCCACAGCATTAAAAACCCTTGTTGGAGAAGAGCAACGGATAACACGGGTAAGGGGTGAGTGGCTTAACTGGTCGGGCAGACCCACTATGCCTGTTTTTCATCCTTCGGCTCTCCTTAGAAACCCGGAGTTGAAACGCCCTACCTGGGAGGATTATAAAAAAATAGTATTTAAATACCGGGAACTTGTAGATAGCTCCCATTATTCTGCCCATGTATGACCAT
>DAOWNN010000273.1 GCA_030642585.1 Bacteroidota bacterium
ACTTCTCTTGTTTTCATGATTTTAGGATTTTAAGATTTGATTTGGTAATTATTATTGTTTTATAATCACTGATTAAACTACTTAAGTTTAGGCCCGATCTTCACTACTTAATTGCTTGAGAATTGGATTTATTCCAAAAAAAGAGATTTATTTTTCAATATTTTACCTGTTTAGACAGGTTCTAAATATAAAATACTAATAATAAGTATGATATGAATCTTATCAAATTATAACAAAATTTAGTTTATATATAGTATTTCGCATGCTTTATTAGCATTTTTGGTTTTTCAGATAGCATTCGTGTATTTTTAACTTGAAGCACAGTATATTTATAAGGGAATATTTATAATTACTCCAAAATCATAATTTTCATATAGGGATGGAAATTCGTTCACAGATCCTTTTCGTGTGTTTCTTCATAGTTCTTTCAATAAGTTACAGCCAGGAAAGAGGGAATATGGCTGAAACTAATAAGAAGGCCATGGATTATTACAAGAGAGCCGAAACCATGCTTGAAACTGGGAAATACAGGGCTGCCGATTCTTTGTACTTACTCGCGCAGGAAGAATTCCAGGAAATAAACGAGGGAAAGTTTCTCATTTCCTGTTTGATACAAAGAACTTCAATAAAGTATAGATCAGGATCCGTAAATGAGGCTATTAGACTTCTTGAAAAAACAGAAACAGCCTTTGATATTTACCAGATAAGTCACAAAGACAGCCTGTATTCAAATTACCTTAATGGGAAAGGCTATTGTTTTATCTTAAACGGGGAACTAAAACTCGCAGAAAAGGTTTACCTGGAGGCGGTTGAAATCAGGCTGCAACGGCAAATGAAAGATTATGCTTTGTCTATGATGTACAATAACCTGGGTTTTATCTACAATCAGCAGGGTAATTATAAAAAAGCTGAAAATTATTTCACAAAGGCCCTGGAAATAAGGAAAGAAGTTTTAACTCCAGGTGACATCAGGTTGGCTAATACTTATATCAATTTAGGTGGTTTTATGGCAAAGATTGCAAAGATTGAGAGATCCGGGGAATATTTGGAGTTGGCAAAAGATATTTACCTGGGTAAGTTTGGCCCCGATTATATAGATCTGGGTAAAGTTTATACCAATATGGGAGCACTTTCATATAAAAGTGGTGATTATAATGAAGCCAGGGATTATTTTCTTGAATCGGTTCGTTTGTTGAGTAGATCACCGGATGATTATGCGAGGGAACTTGTGACATGTTATGACAATATTGGTCTGTGTGAATTTGCAGAACAAAAATACAAACAAGCCCTTGATTGGTATTTTAAAAGCATGGAATTAACTAAAAAGAGGGATCCGGCCGGTCTCGGCAAAACCTATAATAAAATTGCTAATGTTTATAAAAAACTAAATAAAGATTTGCTTGCTGAACAATATTTTCAATTGTCTATTGATAATACCATTCAGTATAAAGGCTACAAACATCCGGATTTGGCTTCAGCATATATGAATTATGGTATTTCCCTTATGGAGAAGCCGGACTATGACCTGGCAATTGAGAATTATACAAAGGCCCTGGGACTATACCTGGAAAACTATGGCTTAAAACATCCGGCTACATCCCGATGTTTTCATAATATCTCTGAATTTTACCTGGCAACTGGCCACCCTGATTCTGCCCTTAAATATGTTCAGGAAGCTTTAATAGCCGTGGTTGAGGATTTTCAAGCCCAGGATATATCAAAGAATCCTGACCCTGAATATTCCCTTTCAAATTTGAGACTCTTAAGCAGCCTTAAACTGAAGGCCGAACTTTTAATTGCAGAATTCAACAAGGAAGAGTCAAAGCCGGATCAATTAAAGCTGGCATTTGAGAGCCTTAAACTTGCCGTCAGGATTGCGGAAGACTTGAGAATGGAATATCAATCAGAAGAAAGCAAACTATTTCTTGCCGCCAGTGTTAAAAGCACCTACAATGAGATTGTTGAAACTGCCCTGAGGCTATATGAATTAGTGGATGACAAAAGCTATATGCAGGCAGCTTTTAAATACAGCGAAAAAGGAAAGTCAGCCATATTGCTTTCTGCAATAAGGGATATGGAAGCAAAGGATTTTAGTGGAATTCCCAGGAGTTTTATACAAATGGAGACAGAAATAAACCGGCAACTTGGTTTTTATAAGGAGAAAATATATGAAGAAAAACGGAGATCTGAAGCAGATGCGAATAAGATTACACTGTACGAAAGCTATGTTTTTGATCTGAATCACAGGTCTGATTCCCTGCTTGGATTACTGGAAAGAAATTATCCTGAATATTTTAATCTCAAGTATCAGACAAATGTAGCCTCCTTGCAACAGGTACAGGATTGGCTGAAGAGGGACCAGGCAATGCTTGAATTTGTCGTTACGGATTCTGTTTTGATATCTTTTCTTGTTAGCCAAAACGATATAATAGTAAAACAATTGAAATTAACTGCATCCATTTGGGATGACCTTACCACTTTGAGGCGACAGCTTACTTCAGCTAATTTTTCTTCAGGGGTTAAGGATAGCTATAGGTCTTTTATAAAAGCTTCTTCCGGTGTTTATACTTGTTTACTGAAGCCTTTCGAAGAAGAGATTGCTGATAAAGAACTGCTAATTGTTCCTGATGAAGCCCTGGTTTATATTCCATTTGAGATATTACTTACCGGCCAAGCTGAATATGAAGAATTGGATTACAGCAGGCTGGACTATCTTCTGAAAAAGCATGTTATTTCCTACTTTTCATCTGCTACAATTATGCTGAATACAGGAATGAAAAAACGGACAGGAACAGGTTTGCTTGCTTTTGCTCCAGTTTACACGGCTGCCAGTATGGAGAAACATAGCTTTGATTTAAGCAGGCAGGCATACAGGGATGAACTTTACCCTTTGCCATTTACCATTGACGAGGTAAAAGCAATTCAAACTATTACAAATGGTACTGTTTATTTTAATGAAGAAGCCAGTGAGTTAAATTTTAAGCAAACTGCAGGTAATTTTGATATTCTTCACCTGGCAATGCATACCATTATTGATGATGATAATCCAATGTATTCTAAGCTGGCTTTTAGTAAACCTGACAGAAATAGCCAGGAGGATGGGTTCCTCAACCTTACAGAGATATACAATCTCAAGCTGAAAGCCAGGCTCGTTGTTCTGAGTTCATGCAACTCTGGTTCTGGAAAGATGAAAAGCGGAGAGGGCGTTATGAGTCTTGCCCGTGGATTTATGTATGCAGGCTGTTCCAACATAGTCATGACCATGTGGAAAGTCGATGATATTTCAGGATCACAAATAATGACAAGATTTTATTCCTATCTTAAGAAATCTTATTCTACAGAGGAGGCTTTAAGAATGGCGAAACTTAATTATCTGGAGACTGCCAGTTCATTACGGGCACATCCTTTTTTCTGGTCTCCTTACGTGTCTATGGGAAATTCATCCAGGATATATAAAAATAGTATTTTCAGGCATTTATTAACAGGTTTTTTCATCATGTTTGTTCTATTGGTTTTCTTACGCATGACGGGTCTTTTAAAATCAGTGAGACTATGAATTTTTCGAGTTAAATACCATATTTATTCTGAAGCATTGAATTCAGAAATTGAGAGTCATAAATAATAAGAAACTTAAGAAAATGCTAATAGCCTTGATTTTCAGGGAGATTCACTAATAGCATAATTATCTGTCTAACAGCAAAATACAATTAGATATGGCTGTAGTTTAATATTGCGATGATATTAATAATTTATAGTTAGCATCAACCTCAAGGTATCTTGCGCGAGCCTTCA
>DAOWNN010000182.1 GCA_030642585.1 Bacteroidota bacterium
GTACTCATTTATTACATACTCAAGTATCAATTCTTTCATATCTTCCATAGCTGTATTTTATTAGTGATTTATAATTCAAAATTTATAATTTATAATTTATAATTTCTTCTAGTCATCTTCCAGTGTAGATATATCTCCAATTTCCTCCCCCCATTCCTTTGCATGCAAAATTCTACGCATAATTTTACCACTCCTGGTTTTAGGTAAATTCTCCATGAATTCAATTTCCTGGGGCATGGCCAGAGGAGAAAGCTTTTTCCTGATGAAGTTCATTATATTTAACTCCGTATCATCATCAAATTCATAACCTGGCTTTAGGGTAATGAAGGCCTTAACTACTTCCATATTCACTTCATCAGGCTTTGCTACAACAGCAGATTCGCTAATTGCTTCATGCTCCAGCAGGGCAGATTCAACTTCGAAGGGACTCACAAGGTGCCCGCCGGTATTTATTACATCATCATCCCTGCCGATAAACCAGTAATATCCATCTGCATCAATATATGCCCTGTCACCTGCCAGGTACCATCCATTTATAAACTTCTCCTTATATTTTTCTTCATTGTTCCAATATGTGGTCATCATAGCCGGCCATCCTGGTTTAAAAGCAATAAGGCCTGCTTTTCCTTGCTTGGTAATTGGTTCATATGTTTTGGCATCGAGTAGTACAGTGGTAATCCCCGGAAATGATTTTCCCATTGACCCGGGTTTGATCTTCATTCCCGGGTGATTGGTGATCATCATAGATCCGGTTTCGGTTTGCCAATAGGTGTCAAGAAAGGGCATCCCGAAAACTCTCTCTGACCAGGTAACGGCTTCGGCGTTTAATGGTTCGCCAACGCTGGCAAGATGGCGAAGTGATGAAAGATCAATTTTTTTCACTATCTCATCTCCGGCTTTCATTAAAGATCTGATTGCTGTGGGGGCAGAGTACCACATTGTTATCTTATACTTCTCGATAAACTTATACCATGCTTCAGCTGAAAAACCCCTGTCAAGGACACATAGAGTTACTCCCAGGCTCCATGGCCCGATAATACCATATGATGTGCCTGTTACCCATCCAGGATCGGCCGTACACCAGTAGATATCATCTTCCCTCAGGTCAAGCACCCATTTTGTGGTAAGATATTGTGAAATAAGTGAATAATGCACATGTCTTACACCTTTAGGTTGCCCTGTTGTTCCCGAAGTATAATGTAGCACTGAAGGAGAGTCTGCCTTTGTTGGACAGATATTCATTTCTTCAACCGGATCTGCTTCATTGAGGATAAAGCCTACCTCTTTATTCTGATATTGTTTGTCTTTGTTATAATCAACAATAATTATATGTTCCAGTGATGGCAAAGTGTCAATAATCTTTCTGATTTTTGAAAGATGCTTTTTTTGTGTGATTATAGCTTTTGTTCCTGCATTTTCCAGCCTTACATATAATGACTCATCGCCAAAGGCCGAAAATAGAGGTTGCACAATAGCACCAATTTTGAGTACCCCCAGGAATGAAAGATATAGTTCGGGTATCCTGTCCATAAAAAGACAAACCCGGTCTTCGGCTTTAATTCCAAGTGATCTTAAGAAGGTCCCAATTGTGTTTCCGGCAAGACGGATATCATTGAAAGTATAGGATTTTTCTTTGCCTCCGAATCCCTCATGGTAAAGAGCAATTTTATCTCCCTTGCCCATCTGGCAGATTCTGTCAGAACAGTACCATCCTATGTTAATTATGTCTCCATCTTTGTATCCAAGTTCATCTTCAGCAATCGACCATGAAAAGTTTTTTATCCGGTCATCGTAGGAACCAATGTTACTCATATACTGTTTTCAGTTTAGTGATTATGGCCTACAAGTTACTGTTAAAATTTTAACAATAATAGAACAACAAATAGAATTGAACCTGTTTTATAGCATCTTGTTTCAGCCAGTAAAAACATTAAGAATTTTGGGCTAAAGCCCGGTCATTATCTTTATATCCTTATCTCCGCCCTAAAGGACGGAGTTAGTTATGAACAGGAGTTTGTAATTGACTAACCACAGCATTCATGCCGTGGTTACTAATACAAATGATAATGGGCTTTAGCCCTGGAAATTAAGAACTTATTTACCAATCAAGTATCACTTTACCGCAATTACCACTTTCCATGGCATCAAAACCTTTCTGGAAATCATCTATCGGAAAGTGATGAGTAATTACAGGGTCAAGATCTATACCTCCAATAATCATTTGTTCCATTTTATACCATGTTTCCCACATCTCTCTGCCATAAATTCCTTTCATGGTAATAGCCTTGAAAATAATGTCGCTCCATGGAACCTTGAAGTCTGACGGTAGTATTCCCAGAAGAGAAATATTTGAGCCGTTATACATATTTTCTATCATCTCAATAAAGGCTTTAGGCGAGCCCGACATTTCAAGCCCAATATCAAAACCTACCATTCCAAGTTCCTTTACAGCATCAGATATTTTTTCACCTTTTGAAGGATTAACAACTCTTGTTGCCCCCATTTTTTTTGCAATATCAAGCCTGTATTCGCTCAAATCACTGGCAACTATATAGCGAGCACCTGCAAATTTCGCAATAGCAACTGCCATGCTTCCAATGAGTCCGGCCCCGGTAATTAACACATCTTCTCCAAGGACAGAAAAAGAAAGTGCGGTATGAGTTGCATTTCCGAATGGGTCCATAATTGCAGCCCAATCATCAGGAATGCGTTCGTCAAGTGGAATAACATTTTCGGCTGGCACCTTTACATATTCAGCAAATGAGCCATCAATATTCACTCCAATACCCACAGTATTTTCGCAAACATGCTTTTTCCCTCTTCTGCAATTACGACAATGTCCACAGGCAAGGTGCCCCTCACCGGTAACCCTGTCGCCGGGCTTAATATTTTTCACACCTACACCAATTGAATCAACATAACCCATATATTCATGACCAGTAGTCATTGGTGTTTTTATTGTTTTGGCAGCCCACTCATCCCACATATAAATATGTAGATCGGTACCGCATATAGCCGATTTTTTAACTTTAATCAGAACATCGTTAATTCCGGGCTTGGGTATTACTACCTCCTCCATCCATATTCCTTTACCGGCTTGCTTTTTTACCAGGGCTTTCATTGTTTTCATGGTACAGAACTTAAAATTCTATTCCGAAATTAATACAAATCGAGATATTAAAAAACCCCTGTTTAGAAATATTTGGATAATGACAGGTATTAAAAATTGGATTCCTGTCCCTTTTGGGACGATATATTGTAATCAAGAGTGAAGTATTATTTAAGAAATATGCTATCCCTATGGGTGTACTCGTCAAGTTAAGAAGATATTTGTCTGTAATTGAGTTACTTGAATGCTGATGACTTTGTCATAGAATTTAAATACTATTTCAAGATCTTACACTTGGTGAACCTTAGTGTCTTGGAGTCTTGGTGGCAAAAGAAATAGCCACTAAGGCACTAAGACTCCAAGAAACACCAAGAATTTGGATTGCTAATTGAGGATTATGACGCCTTATTTAATACAAAAAATATATAGAGTTCTAACTCATCGGGATTCCGAATTTCTATGATTTGGAGCATGTTTACAGGTTCGTATTGATTTATTAATCTTTTCCAGTTTATCCGGAATAAAAGATTTGTGGAACTGACTATCTTTGTAGAAATTTACCAGGTATATACATATGAAGAAAATAAGAGTCAGATTTGCCCCCAGTCCTACCGGCCCCTTACATATGGGGGGAGTAAGAACAGCTTTGTTCAATTATTTATTTGCAAAGAAAAACAAGGGAACTTTTATTTTGAGAATTGAAGATACAGACCAGAAGAGGTTTGTTAAAGGAGCTGAAGAATATATAATGAAGGCTCTCGATTGGTGTGGAATTGAGGTGGACGAAGGAATAAAAGAGGGTGGAGACTATGGCCCTTACAGGCAGTCAGAAAGAAAATCTATTTATAAGGAGTATTCAGATCTACTGGTAAAACAAGGACTTGCATATTATGCTTTTGACACCCCTGAAGATCTGGATAAATTGCGTAAGAAAGAGGAACAAGGGGGGAGGGCTTTTACATATAGTGCAGAT
This sequence comes from Bacteroidota bacterium, assembly GCA_030642585.1. Lineage (GTDB taxonomy): Bacteria > Bacteroidota > Bacteroidia > Bacteroidales > VadinHA17 > JAYEGO01. The sequence goes on from DAOWNN010000182.1 coordinate 4,083, forward strand.
AATCGGGACTCTTTACAAAACTCCCTGGTTTTGTCGGAAGAGGAAGTGCAAACAAAAATCAGAAATGAGGAACCCTTTGTAATTCGGTTTAAAGTTCCGGAAAATGAAATATTAAATTTTGTAGACGTGATTAGGGGCAATATTGAGGTGAATACTTCTACCCTTGATGATAAGGTGCTTTTTAAATCAGATGGTATGCCTACATATCATCTTGCAAATATTGTGGATGATCATTTGATGGAAATATCCCATGTGATCAGGGGAGAGGAATGGCTTCCTTCTCTTCCTTTACATATTTTACTTTACCGGGCTTTTGGCTGGAAAGCTCCTGAATTTGCCCATATGCCACTAACACTGAAACCTGATGGGAAGGGAAAGTTAAGTAAGAGGGATGGTGATCGATTGGGTTTCCCGATATTCCCAATTGAATGGACAAATCCCGAAACCGGAGAAACTTCTTCAGGATATCGTGAGTCTGGCTATTTCCCGGAAGCATTCATCAATATTCTTGCTTTCCTGGGGTGGAATCCAGGTACTAACCAGGAACTTTTTTCCATGGATCAGTTGATTGAAGCTTTTTCGTTGGAAAGAGTTATAAAGGCCGGTTCCAGGTTTGATCCTGAAAAGGCAAAGTGGTTCAACCAACAATACTTGCGCCGCAAGAGTAATGAAGAACTTGCGAATTTAATCTTTCCCGGCTTGGCAGAGAAAGGCGTTTTAGTGGAGCAGGATTATTTGATTAAGGTTTGCGACCTGGTGAAGGAAAGACTTACTTTTGCTAATGAATTTTGGGAAAATTCCTGGTTCTTTTTCCAGGCTCCCGGGGAATATGATGAGCAGGTAATCAAAAAAAGATGGAAAGAAAACACTCCGGAGATCCTCAATGAACTAATTCCTGTTCTGACCAAAATAGACGAATTCACTTCTTCAAATACCGAGACTGAAGTAAAATCCTGGGCAGAAAGTAAATCTTACGGACTCGGACAAGTATTAAGTCCTTTCAGGCTGGCAATAGTTGGGGGATCAATAGGTCCGCATCTTTTCGATATAATTGGACTACTTGGGAAAGAAGAAACCATAATGCGATTAAATAAGGCTCTCAATATCATTAAGGCATAGTTTTTGTCATAATTGCAATCTGTTAAATTTTCGATTTAGTCCATGAGAAGATTAATTATCCTTCTTCTTTCTTATACTATTTTTATATTTCCATTGATTGCTCAAACGGAGATCACTGGCCGTATGGAAACTGCAAGTTCTGTAATAATTAGTTTTGAGAACGATTTTTGGGAGAAAACCGACCGGTATTTTACAAATGGAATAAACTTTTATCATACAGACCAGTTCTATAGCAAGTCTCCACTTAA
>DAOWNN010000297.1 GCA_030642585.1 Bacteroidota bacterium
TGAAATTCGAGGTCCTTTTTATTTTCCAGATAGTTTAATTCATATTCAAGAATCTCTTGTTCGAGATTGGAAATATCAATATCCAGACTGGAAAGATTGATCCTGGATTGTTCAAATTCGCGCCTTTTCTGAAGAAGGACTGATTTAGACTTTTCAAATTCAGAGGGAGGGATAACATTCTCTATAAATAATTTTTCATCCCTTCCGGTTTGCTCCACTATTATTTTCAACTCTTCCTCCAGTAGATTCCGTTGTATATACAGCCTGTTGTAATAAATCCTGTATTTATTCAACTCTTCTTTTGCCAGCTTGATCTTCCTGTTGTAATAATCAATCCTCAAAAAGGATATGTAGGCTTTATAGTTTCGCAGAAAGCCGGAAAAAAATGGTTGAACTTCTCCCAGCAGGTAGTTCTTATCAGGCCAGACGTAATGTAAAGTATCAAAATTTTGCAAAAAATCCTGAAAGTCTGAAAGCTTGCTTTTTACTTCAAAAACATCATTGGAATTTGCCGGATTCTCGATCATTAAGAGCTTCTGTCCGGGTTTCACCAATTGTTTGTCCTCAACATAAAGCTCGGTAATTTTACCATTCGATTTTGCCAAAGCATAGCTTGGAGGATTTTCTGTAGTTATAACAATGGGGGCTTTTATTACCTCGGGATACCTGAAGAAAAAGGAACCAAGCATGAAAGCTGCAATTACCAGGAATATCAGACCAATACCCCAGCGAACGATCCAGGAGGGAATCTGACCAAGGATTTCCTGGACTTCGGTACTTCTCAGTTCCAGCTCAGGTTTGATTTTATTTGCGTTTTTTGATTCCATAATTCAAAATCCGGATCTTCAATGGATTTTTAGTTGCCGAGTTCCAATTGATTTTTTACCAGTTCGTAATACTTACCTTTTAATTTTGTCAATTCCTCATGTGTACCCCGTTCTGCAATATGTCCTTTATCCAGTACAACTATCTGGTCCGCTTTGGTTACTGTGCTGAGACGATGGGCAACAACCACTACAGTTTTACCTGAAAAAACCTTTGTTAGATTTTCCATAATGCTCTTTTCATTGTTTGAATCCAGGGAATTAGTTGCCTCGTCAAAAAACAGGTATTCAGGATTCTTATAAACTGCCCGGGCTATAAGAAGTCTTTGTTTTTGGCCCTGGCTCAAGTTAGTTCCCCTGGCTCCAATCAAGGTATTGTAGCCCAATGGAAGCGATTCAACAAAACTATCAATATTTGCAATTCTGCATGCTTCAATTAACTTTTCGATGCGAACATGTTCATCTCCCATGCTGATGTTGTTTGCTATGGTATCTGAAAATATAAACCCATCCTGCATCACCACTCCACACTGTTGACGCCAAAAGCTGGTATGAATATTCCGAAGATGGATCTTACCTATTTTAATTTCTCCCTTAACCGGCGGGTAAAAACCAAGTAAAAGTTTTATCAGGGTGGTTTTTCCACTTCCACTAACCCCAACAATTGCATTGACACTTGATTCCATAATGTTAAGATTGATATTATCAAGTACCATGGGGGAGTGGGGCCCCTCATATTGAAATGACAGGTTTTGAATAGAAATGTCACGTTCAGGAGGAAGACTTGTCATTTTTGCATCCGTATCTGTTTCTTCATCCTCCCTGGAATGTATTTCTGCCATGCGCTCAAGACTGATTTTAGCATCCTGTGTTCTGTGGAAGAACCCAATCAATTGATCAAGGGGAGAATTTAATTGTCCCAGAATATATTGTACTGCCAGCATCATCCCCAGTGTCATGTCACCATTGATGACCGATGTAGCAGCAAGTATAGTAATTAAAATATTTTTTGTTTCATTCAGGAATGTGGCTCCGGCCTGCTGGTGTTGGTTTAAGGACAAAGACTTAACGTTGACTTTAAAAAGCTTTGCCTGAATATGCTCCCATTCCCATCGCTTTTGCTTTTCAAGATTATTGAGCTTAATTTCCTGCATCCCGGTAAACAATTGGATCAAATTGCTTTGATTTTCCGAGTTTTGTTTAAACCGGTGATGATCCAGCTCCCTGCGCTTTTTCATAAATACGTATACCCAGATTACATACAGTATACTACCAATGATAAAAACCCCAAGGATCTTTAAACTATATATGGCCAGAACAATTCCAAAACTTATAAGATTAAGGAAGGAAAAAAGAATGTTCAATGTGGAGGAGGTTAGAAATACCTCAATCCGGCGATGATCTCCAATTCGTTGCATTAAATCTCCTGTCATTTTTGCATCAAAAAACGAGATGGGAAGCCTGGTTAATTTAATGAGGAAATCAGATATCAGGGATATATTGACACGCGTACCCAGGTGTAAAAGTATCCAGCCGCGAATGAAATCAACAGACATCCGGCTTATGAATAAGGCAAACTGTGCTATCAATATCAGGTATATAAAGCCAATATCCTGGTTATTGATACCGAAGTCTACAAGTTGTTGGGTGAGGAAAGGGAAAATTAACTGTATGATACTGACGAGTAACAAACCAAGCACCAATTGAATCATGTAGGGCCTGTAATTTCTCAGGTAAGAAAATAAATATCTGAAGTCCCCCTTTTTAGTGCTTTCTTCCTCCCGGTCGTAAAAATCACCAGTTGGCTCCAGGAGTAAGCAAATACCCTGGTCTGCTTCATTTTGCCGTGTACTGATCCAGCCTTTTTGAAATTCATCATTGGAGTAAACCTTTTTACCAAGGGCAGGATCTGCCACAAACACTTTATCCCCTTTAATTTTATGAACTACAATAAAATGATTTTGTTTCCAGTGTACTATACAGGGTAGTTTTACTTCATTTTTCAGTTGGTTAAAATCGAGATGCACACCTATAGTACGCATGCCAATTGACTCTGCAGCATCACTTATACCCATTAGTGAAACCCCCTGGCGGGTTATGAAACTCCGGTCGCGCAGGTATTGCAGGCTAAATGTTTTACCATGATGTTTTGCAACCATCCTCAGGCAGCTCGGACCGCAGTCCATTGCATCCAATTGCTTATAGAATGGAAATGAAGGCATTCAGTTAGTTTTCCGGATTAGATACAAAAATAAACTTGTTTTGGAGAAAACAAGTCTTAAATCATTCTAATTTAACGTGAGTTCGATATAAGGCTTTGCGTAAACAGATGATAATCAATAACCCCGTCCTTTAGGGCGGGGCTAAACAATAA
>DAOWNN010000188.1 GCA_030642585.1 Bacteroidota bacterium
AGCTTTAGGGGGCACGTGCCATACGTAGATTCTGGAAATACAACAAGATCTTTCTGAGAATATCAAACACCAGGAGAAAATACAAAACAATTGATCCTAACCAGATAACTACCAGGTTAAACCAGGCAGTTTCTACCATTTGGTTGCTAATTAGTTTATAGGGAGCAAAAAACTGTGCGCGCCCCATTTTGTTTTCCGGATAAATATAAATTGGTTCAAGCTTACGGATTAATTCATCCTCGGCCTGATAAATCTTACGAATTTCATTTCTATTCATTGCTATTTCTGCCAGTCGGTTATTGTGAAATTTTTGCCGTAGTTCACGCATTCTCTCTTCCCCAAGGCTATCAACCATGTTACTGTAAACCAGGTCCTTTCTTGAAATGGTTTCTGTTTCAATGTCTGTCAGGTGGAGCTTCAGAAACATAAGATAACCGAGAGTTTCTTCCAGGATGTCCTGTTGAATAGAATCAGGTGTCAATTGATTCACAAATTCAAAGGGTGGTACATTTTGAAATTCAGCCAATTTAATAAACTCTCTCCTGGTTATATTCAAATCATTTGCGAGAACCAATTCGTCAATTGCCTCCTCTTCGAGCATTCTCTGGCACCCCTCAAGTTTAAGCTGCAAATCCGGAATTAAAAACGTATTATAATAATTTGCCGTACTTATTTGCTGGTCATATTCATAGAAATATTTATCAAAATCATTTTTCATAAATTGCTCCACAATAAGTGCTTCATAAGACCACCGGGTAATCATCATATCCCCTATAATCGGAACATTTTTTTTATTTGTCAGGTTTTGGTTTAAATCATCAAAAGAGATCATGGCGCCGCCCAAAAGGAGCTGGGGAACAAGTATCAGGGGAATTAAAATATAAATTGCCACAACAGAATCAAGACCGGATGATATATTTAAACCAATCATATTCCCGGCAACCGAAGTTGAAAATAATACCATCCAGTATATAAGTAACATTCCCCGAATATCCAGGATCCAGTTGCTGATCAGAACAAAACTTAAGGCCTGAATAGCTGACAAGGCAATTAAAAAAGCAATTTTAGACCCCAGGTAAGCTGGCCAGCTTAGATTTAAAAAAGACTCTCTTTCCAAAATCTTCCTGTCCTTTACAATTTCCTCGGCACTAACCGTTAGCCCCATAAACAGGGCTACTACAATAGACATAAAAATAAATACAGGAAAATTTTTATTGTCCTGAAAAATGTAATCTTGCCCATTTGTATATTTTGTAAAATAGCCCAGGATTAAGGCAAGCAATGGGGCTTCTAATAAGTTGATAATTAAATATTGCGTATTTGAAATTTTTGTTAGAAGGTTTCTTAAGCTAAATGTGAAAAACTGTTTATTAGGAGCAGGTATTTTAAAATTATTCTCCGGAATGTTTTTCTGTGACTTTTTTCTTTCAAGCTGGGATTCAATTTTGTCTTTATAAAAATCAAACCATTGCCTGGGGCTTATTTTCCTGTTTTTTGTGGGAGTTCCTTGCTCATCAAGAGTTTTGGACTCAATAATTTTTAAAATTTGCTCTGTCTTTACATTTCCACATTGTGGACATTCGCTTTCAGCCGCATCAACCTGGGCGTTTATTTTCTTAAAATATACTACAGCATCAATAGGATTCCCTGAATAAACAGGATACCCTCCTTTATCAAGTATCCAGAGTTTATCAAGCATCTTGAAAATTTTAGAAGAGGGTTGATGAATTGTGGCAATTACCAATCTTCCTTTCCTTGTTTGATCTCTTAGAAGCTGTATGATTTTCTCTGAATCACTTGAAGAAAGACCCGAAGTAGGTTCATCCAGAATTAAGATATAAGGTTCCCGCATTAATTCAAGTCCAATATTCAATCTCTTCCTTTGCCCCCCACTAATAAATTTATTCAAAGGGTTCCCCACCTTTAACCAGGCAATTTCAGTAAGATCAAGGTCTTCCAGAATTTTGTCAACTGTTCTTTTTATTTGCCCTTTTGAATAATCAGCAAAACACAAGTGTGCATTAAAGTATAAATTTTGGTAAACCGTTAATTCCTCAATTAAGAGATCATCCTGTGGTACAAAGCCAGTTATTCCTTTGAGCTTAAACCGGTATTTATATAAATCAAAACCATTGATAAGAATTTGTCCACTGTTGGGTTGAAGTTTACCATTCAATAAATGGAGCAATGTAGATTTTCCAACTCCGCTACCTCCAAGAACACCTATCAGGCTACCCGATTCTTCACAAAAATTAAAGGGGTGTATTCCGTTCTGGCTATTTCGAAACTTAAATTGCAGGTTTTTACCGGAAAAAAGAATATTAGGACTATTTGCTTCAAGAAAAAAGCGAGTTGATATATCCTTGTAATATACAGGGGTAATATTGGGTCCTTTTATAATGGACCCTGAATTTAAGAAATAGATTTTTGAGGATTCAATCTTCTGACCTTCAATGTAAAGGTTTTGTTCTCCTATATATTTAAATACAAATTGTTGAACACTGGTAATGTGTAGAAACAATAATTGTCCGTAAAGATTTTCTTTAAAGGCATATTTTTGTTTTGCGCCTGGTTTCTTTTTCATAAACCAGGAAACCGTATCTGCCCATTCCCGTAATTTATTATCCATGATCAGGAGGCGGTTAGTTTCGATCTGATTCTGATCCTGATCAAAAACAAAATTCTGAAGATTTTGCCCTTCCTCTTTACCAATGCTGAATTGGTCTGAAACCACCCTGATCACTTCTGCTTCATCTTCAGTTACAACACCATCTTCATTCACAAATTGCAACAATTGAATAAATACAATGATTCGTTCTTCCCGGTCCAGTTCATTTTTTATTTGGCGGCAAACATTAGTGGCTTGAAAGGTAACCAGGTTGATGTTTCCTGCCAGAACTTCAGAAGGGGAATCATGAAGCTCAGCATGATAAAATTCAATGTAATTCTCGAATAAGTTTAAATATTCCTGTGTTAATTGTTCATTGAGAATTCTTGTCAGGTATGCTTGAACAATTTTTTTGCCTTTCACTGAAAGCCCCCTTGCATTTAATGAGGCATTAAGTGCAAACAAATGAACCAGCGCATTTAGAATGGATTCACTCATGATTGTACTTCCGTGAATTAATATGAATAAAACTCAAATTTACTCAAATTTACATTGTTAAATCCCAAGAGGCACAAAATGAGATTGAGATTGAAATATTTTTTCACGAATAAAAACAGCCCACATAATTATGCGGGCTGTAAAATTATTACAATGTTTTATCTGATTCTAGTTGATAATCTTTCCCCTTAGTTCATCAACTGACAAAAGAATAGCAGAGACCTGTTCTGCTGTTATCTTTTCATTTTCAACTTTATTATAGGCCTTTGTTACGGGAGCAAAATTACTAATCAACTCCTGAATATTGGCTTCTTCTTCACGCTCAATCAATATCTCCATAAGTTTTTCCAGGGAAGCTTTCTGGGCATATATAATGCTTACTATCTCCGGATTATTGGCAACATTGGCAGAAACATTGGTAGCTAAATACATAGCTTCTATCCAGCCTCCGGCAACCATCAGTAAGGCAAGATCGCCTTTCCCGTTTTTATTTAAAAAATCGTAAGTGTCATAAACGGTTGCTGTAATAATTTCAACCAGTGTATCTTTATTATTGATATTTTCCTCAATCCCGGAAAGAAGATCTTCATTATAAATAGAAGAAATACCAAGGTCATTACCAAGCTGGGTAATTGCTTCAAGGTAAAGCATTGTTTCCTGGGTCATTTGGTAAGTACTGGCATAACTTAGGTCGCTGCCATATACTCCGATATTATACGCTTTGCTTTTAGCTGTAAAATATTTATTTACGTTTTCAACACTATTCGCTGTGCCGAGCATATATGGAATTCCTATTCTGTTTAACATATCTGTTACCTCTGAAGAGGCTGGCAGAGGATAAACAAAATCTGAAACATCCTGCCCAATTTGATCTCTAACATCTTCTATCTCCACCTGGCTTTCCCTGGGACTTTTTGCAGTGTTTTTACACGAACTTAATGGTATAAGTATGATAGACATGCCTAATACCAGGTTTCTCAAAACAAAAATTCTGTAATTTTTCATCGGTCAAAATTTAATTGTAAACATTTTATGGTTCAAATATAATAAAAGCTTGATTTAATTTAGAATTAATCTGCGGATATAATCTCTAATTATTACATCCGGATTTAATTCTTTCTATGATGATGATTTAAATTTCTACCACAATAGATCGTATACTTGTAACTATTTGTTTTATATCGCTTATTGCCGAAATCGAATAATCAAACCTGTTCCAATTAGTTAAAATTACTTTCTTTGCTGTATCAACCTCAATATCTCCTGGTTTGTAATATATTTCAAGCTTGTCAAAATGATCGGCAAGGACTTCAAGTAATCGATAATAATATGCAACATCCGGATCTTCATATTGATTTCTGAGAAAAGTTAATAAAAAGTTGAGTGCGTATTTTTGCTCCATGATCATTTCAACCATTTGTGAATCAGGAATAGAATCTGTTTCAATTATATTTAAAGCCTGGTACATTCCCTCGATCCATCCTCCCATTAAAATAAGACTCAGGGCATTTTCCCTTCCTGTTTCAAGTAAAAATTCAGTGGAAGTGGTAAAGATCTCAGTTGCAATATTTGAAATCGAATCGATACTTCCAATATTTTTCTCTATTCTAATGGCCGAAGTTTCCAGTACACTTGCAGGAATTCCAAGCTTTTCTGAAAGTTCGCTAATGGCTCCCATATACAGAATGGCCTCCTCCGGGTCGTCAAACATCTTGGTTATGCTAAAATCTGCTCCATAAATCCCCAGATTCATGGCTATTTTAGAGCTGGAAGTAAACTGACTGGCTTTTTCGACTGGTAAAAATGATTCTGGTTTATACTGCATTTTTTCTCTTTCCAGCATTTCTGAAATTTCATTTGGCGAATACAATCCATAAAAAATGGACTTTTTTGATTCATTTTGAAATGAAATTGTGCTTTTGTTTGCAGATTTTTTATTCCTCGTGTTTTTACTACCAAGCATTTTGCCGTTCTTTCCCTGATCCATACAGGCTGTGGTAAAAATGATGAGTAGTAAAAGAAGGTATGAATAGTAATTTTTCATCATAATCTTTTATTGAATAGGGGTTTAATTGTCCCTGGTTACAAAATAAAATGGTTTGAATATTACACAATTGTGCATAATATATTCAGCACCGAAATACAAATATAAAAAATGTGTGTACAAACTAATAATATAATAATGCACTAATCACTTATAGGTTTTGATGATA
>DAOWNN010000094.1 GCA_030642585.1 Bacteroidota bacterium
AGGAATTTTTAAGAAAATGGGGAAAGAGGTGGTTGTGCTTGACCTTTCCGGGATCGAAAATTCGATATGCAGTAGATTTGTTATTGCTCATGGCGATTCAAATTCACAGGTATCTGCCATTGCAGAATCAGTTGTGGATGTCGTAAGAAAAAGATCAAAGGAAAAACCCCTTCATACAGATGGAATTACCCATGCAAATTGGGTATTACTTGATTATGGTGATGTAATAGTTCATATTTTTCAGGAGCCGGTTAGAAGGCTGTATAATCTTGAAGACTTATGGGCAGATGGCAGTTTTGAAAAAATTGAAGATGTGAATTAGTGATTTGATGCAGGGAACTATGGATAACAAGAAAAAACAAAATTTGAATTCTTTTTTTGGAAAAAAGACAAACAAGGATGGAGATGGTCCCAAGTTTAATATTTACTGGATTTATGGGATACTGGCAGTAGTATTTATTTTTATTAATATCATCTATTCCGGATCCGGAACAGAAAAGGTAGATTGGCAGAGGTTTGAACGTGAGATGATGAAGGATCACGAGGTTGAAAAGATTATTGTAATAAACAGGGAGGTAGCTCATGTTTACTTAAAAAAGGGAAGCTGGAGCCTTGAAAAATATGATGATATACGACCTAAAGGACTTAGTGCCTGGTCTGAAAACAGCCCACAATGTGTTTTCAATATTGGTCCTCTCGAGACATTTGAAGATAAATTGGAGAAAATACAGGATAAGTATAATTATAATGAGGAAGAAAGAATAAATGTTTCTTATGAAACAAAAAAGGATTTTCTGGGGGATGCATTAGGCTGGATGCTTCCGCTTATTATTCTGGTAGTTATTTGGCTGTTTGTATTTAGAAGAATGAGTGGTGGAGCTGGAGGAGGCGCTGGCAATATCTTTAATGTAGGAAAATCTAAAGCTCGTATTTTTGATAAGGAATCTACAAGTGTAAAGGTTGATTTTAAGAGTGTTGCAGGCCTTGAGGAAGCAAAAGTTGAGATTAGGGAGATTGTAGACTTTTTAAAAAACCCCAAGAAATATACTGATTTAGGTGGGAAGATACCTAAAGGAGCTTTACTTATTGGCCCTCCGGGCACTGGAAAGACATTGTTGGCAAAGGCTGTTGCAGGAGAGGCAAATGTGCCTTTTTTTAGTATTTCCGGGTCCGATTTTGTGGAAATGTTTGTAGGTGTTGGGGCTTCAAGAGTTCGTGATCTGTTTAAACAGGCCAAGGAGAAAGCTCCATGTATTGTATTTATTGATGAAATTGATGCTGTTGGAAGAGCCCGGGGACGAAATGTAAATTTCGGATCCAATGATGAAAGAGAAAATACCCTGAATCAACTTCTTACAGAAATGGACGGCTTCGGCAGCAATGTTGGGGTTATTATTCTTGCCGCAACCAATAGGGCTGATGTTCTGGATCCGGCGCTGATGAGAGCAGGTCGTTTCGACCGGCAAATCCATGTTGAATTACCCGACTTAAATGAGAGGAGAGAGATTTTTGAAGTTCACTTAAAACCCATAAAGGTTGAAAAGGGACTCGATATTGAATTTCTTTCCAAACAAACACCCGGTTTTTCAGGTGCTGATATAGCAAATATATGTAATGAAGCTGCGCTGATTGCTGCAAGGAAAAATAAGAAAAAAGTTCAAAGGCAGGATTTCCTGGATGCTGTGGATCGTATCGTTGGTGGACTGGAGCGGAAAAATAAGATTATCACATCAAAAGAGAAAAAAACCATTGCCTTTCATGAAGCAGGGCATGCCACTGTTAGCTGGTTACTCGAGCATGCAAATCCTCTTGTGAAAGTTACAATTGTCCCCAGGGGGAAATCTCTTGGAGCGGCCTGGTATCTTCCCGAGGAAAGACAAATTACTACTGCAGAGCAGTTAAACGATGAAATGTGTTCCGCCCTGGGAGGCAGAGCATCTGAAGAATTAGTGTTTAAGAGCATCTCAACCGGTGCACTGAATGATCTTGAAAAAGTGACTAAACAAGCCTATGCAATGGTTACTTATTTCGGGATGAGTACTGAGCTTGGAAATATTAGCTTTTATGATTCTTCTGGTCAGTCAGAATATAGCTTTCATAAGCCATATAGTGAAAAAACTGCCGAATTGATCGATAAGGTGGTTAAGGAATTTGTGGATGAATCTTACAAGAAAGCATTAAAAATACTAAAGGATAACAGAAAGGGATTAGATGAACTTGCAAATCTTCTTCTCGAAAAAGAAGTCATTTTCAGTGAGGACCTCGAACGGATTTTTGGGAAAAGGAAGAATGACATAGCCAGGACCCCAGGGAAAAAGGCAGTTGTGTCAGGGAAAAAAGCAACACCAAAAATTTCTGTGAAGAAAAAGGTAAGCAGGCCCCGGTCTGGCGATGACAAGACAGGTAAAACTTGACACTGCGAATGTAGAATGATGGAAGAAAACTGGGTATCGGTCTTTAATACAGATCAGCCTTATTTGGCAGATATTGTGAAACAAGTTCTCATGGAGAATAGTATTGTTTCTGTTGTGATCAATAAAAGAGACTCATCCTACTCCATGTTTGGAGAAGTGGAGGTGTATGTTGACAGGAACCATGTAATTAAAGCAAAATCAATAATTGAAAGCATAGAAAGTTGAGCACACTGATTAAAAGAACAGCCACAGGTTTTCTGATTGTATTTGTAATAATTGGTGCAATAGCCTTGAATAGTTTGAGCTTTGTTGCTCTTTTTTTCTTAATCATGCTGGGAACCCTGTATGAATTTTACAATAATTTGCTCAGGGCAAAAATCCATCCTCAAACAGTTTACGGGCTCATAATTGCATCTATGTTCTATATTTTTGCATTTCTGAATGCTATCGGTTTTATTCCTATTCGATTTATTTTTCTATTTTTCCCTCTGGTGAGTGTGATTTTTCTTGCCGAATTATTTCTTCGTGAGAACCGGCCTTTCCATAATATTGCTTTCACTCTTTTGGGACTTTTATATATTGCCTTACCATTTTCTCTTTTTCACTATTTTGTTTTCCATCTATCCGAAGAACTTATATTAAAGTCAGGGAGCGAGGCAGATATAGTAAATTTTATTTTTCAGCCCGGGTTTAAGGTCAATTATTATTATCAAATCCTTCTTGGTTTCTTTTTTATCAATTGGTTGAATGATACAGGGGCATACCTCATTGGAGTACCTTTTGGAAAGCATAAATTGTTTAAGAGAATTTCGCCGAAAAAATCCTGGGAGGGCTTAATTGGAGGAGTATTGTTTAGTATTGTTACAGCCTTCCTTCTTGCGCGTTTTTTCCCGGTTCTTCAACTGTACGACTGGTTGGCTATAGCTATTATTATAATTGTATTTGCTACATTTGGAGATCTTGTTGAGTCAATGTTAAAGCGCTATTTGGGTTTAAAAGATTCCGGGAGTATACTTCCAGGACATGGAGGATTACTGGATCGCTTTGACGGAGTGATATTCTCTGCACCAATAGTATATGCTTATCTGAACATGATTTTCTAACTTCGTCTATTTTTATTTCTTTGTAGTAAATTATGAATATTCATAAAGAAGGTTTTAAAATAATAAGGAACATAATACTTGGCTTGCTGGTGTTAAACCTCCTGATGTGGTTTTTCTTTAGCCTTTGTATATTTTATTATATCCTTTCCGCTAGTTTAATCATACTCTTTTTTGTTTTGCACTTTTTCAGAATACCATGCAGGTCTATTGTTAATAATGAGAAGCAGGCTTTTTCCTCTGCAGATGGCACTATTGTGGCAATTGAAGAAGTAGAAGAAAACACTTATTTTAAATGTAAAATGAATCAGGTTTCTGTTTTTATGTCACCCTTGAACATACATGTAAATCATTTTCCGGTTTCCGGAAAAATTGTTTATAAACAACATGATCCAGGAAAGTATTGGGTTGCCTGGCATCCAAAGTCTTCCGCCGAGAATGAAAGAACGTCAATAGTCATCCAAAATCAGTCAGGAATAGAAATTATGGTTCGCCAAATAGCCGGTGCAGTTGCAAGAAGAATCGTTACTTACCCAAATCTAAACGATACAGGCACACAGGGAGAAGAATTGGGCTTTATTAAATTTGGATCTCGTGTGGATATTTTTCTCCCCCTTGAGGCTAAAATCCTGGTTACACTTAACCAAAAAGTAAAAGGTAAAAAGACCATTTTGGCCATGCTCTAATAGTACTTTCACAAATACTATTCTAAATTATTTACAAATTAGTAAAAGAGTATAGGGTCTGAATATATTATATATATTTGTTCTAATTGAGTTTTAACCAAAAATGTTATCATTATGAAAAAATTTCTAGTATTATTCAGCTTAATCCTCTTCATTGGAGCTTACTCTACACCTCTTAAAGCCAGTAATAACGAAACAACGATAGTTGTTGTTGATGAAGATAAATGCCCCAAGTGTGGAAAAGAAGAATGTGATGGGACATGTGACGCAGAGGCTAAAACTGCTACAAAAGCGACATCAGCAAAAGCTGTGAAGGCAAAATCTGATTGCGAGACAACATGTGACACTAAAGAAAAAGATGCTTGCGCCACAAAAAGTAAAGAAAAGAAAGGTGCTGAAAAAAAGTAAGTGAGACTATGATTTTAAAAGTCTAATTTAGATTTGGTTTGGGGTTTTTAAAAGGAGTCGTAACAGACTCCTTTTTCTTTTGATAGAAATCTTATTTTTATTCATAAAGCAGGTGCTTTTTTTTTAAATTTGCTTCTTGTTTATTAATGAATATTTCATCTTTCTATGGAATCAAAAAATGAGATCTTAAATGTTTCAAATACTGTTAAATGGATAGGTGCACTTGATTATGATATAGTAAGTTTTGATGTAGTTATGTCTACAGACTATGGCACTACCTACAATTCATTTTTTATAGATGCCCGGAAAAAAGCAATTATTGAAACTACCAAAGAGAAATTCAAAGAACAATATCTTGGAAAAATAAAATCCCTGACAGATCCTGTTGATATTGAGTATATTATTATGAATCATACCGAGCCAGACCATTCAGGGAATTTAAAGCATCTTCTTGAATTGGCTCCCAAAGCCACGGTAGTTGGCAGTGGATCTGCCATACGGTATCTTCAGGATATGATTGGAGCAGAATTTAAATTCAGGCAGGTGAAAAATGGAGATGAACTGGATTTGGGAAATATGACCCTGAAATTTATTGGCGCACCAAATCTTCACTGGCCGGATACTATGTACACCTACCTGATTGAGGAAAAAATCTTATTTAGTTGTGATTCTTTTGGGAGCCATTACTGTAATGAGAAAATGTTTGATGATCTTGTGGGTTCTTTTGATGATGCCTTTAATTATTATTTTGATGTTATTTTGAGGCCTTACAGTAAATTTATGCTGAAGGCAATAGACAAAATCAGGCTTCTTGACATAAATATTATTTGCCCTGGTCATGGTCCTATCCTGAGGTCGAACTGGCAAAAATATGTAGATATATCTGAGGCAAAAGCCAAAAAATATCTGGAAACTGTGGAAGCAGAAGATACACGGGTATTGATTGCCTATGTTTCTGCCTATGGTTATACCCGTGAAATGGCTCTTAATGTTGAAGAGGGTGTAAAATCAGCCGGTAAAATAAAAACCAACATGATTGACCTTGAGACAGCTTCCCTTGGTGAACTGGAAGAACAATTAATTAGATGTTCATCTCTTCTTGTGGGTTCACCTACTATTAATCAAAATACTCTCCTTCCTGTTTACAGGTTGTTTTCAGCCATCAATCCTATTCGTGATAAAGGCAAGACTGCTGCTACTTTTGGCTCATATGGGTGGAGTGGGGAAGCGGTTGAGATTATTGAAGCAAATCTGAAGGTGCTGAAGCTAAAGCTTTTTGATTCGCATGCCCTGTTTAAGTTTTATCCGCATAAGGCAAAATCCGATGAGCTTAAGAAATTTGGGAAATCCTTTGGGCAGTTTGCTCTTGAATCAGTGAAAGAATAGCTGAAAAATAATTTAATTTGCAACTTGAAATTTGTATTTTAGTACCTTAAATATATTCATGAAGGGTAATCTCAAATATTTTGTTCTCGCACTAACAGTAGTAATAACTGCATTGGTTCTCTGGTATTTTAAGAATATTGTTGCGTATATTCTTCTAGCTGTGGTATTTTCCTTTATTGGAAGACCCATAGTTACCCTCTTGAATAAATTAAAATACAAGAATTTTCACATGCCAAATGGCCTGGCAGCTTTTATTACCCTGCTTGCTCTCTGGGCCATTATTGCGGGTTTTTTTATATTCTTTATTCCCTTGTGGGGAAATCAAATCCAGGAACTTTCAAAAATAGATCTCAATGCTATTCAAAACAGTCTATCTGAACCAATAGATAGGCTTGAATCTATTATGTTTCAGCTTGATATTAATGGAGGAGAAGATATTTCCATTGAACAGATGTTAGAGAAAAAACTAATTTCTTTTCTCAATGTTTCAGCCATTTCAAGTGCAATTGGCGGAACCGTTGGAGTGATGGGACAGATTTTTTTCGCTTTTTTTGCAGTTAGCTTTATTACCTTTTTCTTTTTAAAGGATAAACACTTATTTGCAGAAGGAATTTTACTTTTTGTTCCTACTAAATATGAAGAAAAATTTGAAAGTTTCCTCCATTCAACAAAAGAACTTCTGACCAGGTATTTTATTGGTATCCTTTTACAGGTAACTTCGATAACCATTCTGGTCACCCTGGGTATGGTAATTGTAGGTCTCAAGTTTCAGCTGGCAGCTGTCATTGGTTTTACCGCCGGAATATTTAATGTAATTCCCTACATAGGTCCTTTAATAGGAGCTACCCTGGGGCTCCTGTTGGGTATTGCCAATCATCTTTATTTAGAGTTTTATTCTGAATTATTACCTTTATTGGGTTTTATGGCCATTGTGTTCGCTATAGTCCAGGTAATTGATAATGTTGTTTTTCAACCTTTTATCTACGGAACTTCAGTGAAAGCACATCCACTGGAAATTTTCCTTGTGATCATAATTGCCGGTAGCTTTGCTGGGATTCCCGGGATGATTCTCGCTATACCTGGATATACTGTAATCCGGGTTTTTGCCGGTGAATTTCTGGATCGCTTTAAAATAGTAAAAAAAATAACTGAAAAAATTGATTGAATTAGTCATGAACAGATTACGATCTTTTTTGTTTTTATTGATCCTATCAGGCAGTTTATCTGTTTCAGGCCAATTGGATGCAAGCTTTCAGGCAGATACCAACGATATTCAATCTTATACCATTCATCTTAAAAGTAGTTACCTGATTTCAGATACATCTGCCTTTACCTTTGCCTGGAATTTTGGCGATGGACAAGCGTCTCACCTTCCTGTCGTCACTCATTCCTATCAAAATTCAGGAAGCTATTTGGTTTCCTTTATGGTTTCAGATGCCGGGTCATCAGCTTCCTCCTCAATGAAAATCAATGTTCAGAGCAAGGTGGAGGTGCCAAATGTTTTTACCCCCAACGGGGATGGTAAAAATGACTTCCTCGTGCTCAGAACCAATGGCCAAACCTTGTATTCACTTGCAATCTATAACTCATCAGGTACTCAGGTCTATAAAAAAAATTCTTATACTTTCTCCTGGGACGGGAAATCTCCTTCAGGAACGGACGTTTTCCCCGGGATATACTATTATGTTATCACCCTTAATGACAAATTTGTCAAATCAGGATTTTTTCACCTGATCAGATAAGTTTGTTTTGCCAGAAGTATCAATATATTAATCAAATTAATATTTTACATAAATTCCTTAAGATTACAAAAGCAGTGAAAACAGTTTTTAAGAAGATCTTCTACTTATACTATGATGGCTTCAGAACTATGACCTTTGGAAGAACCCTGTGGGTTATTATTCTTATAAAATTATTTATCATGTTCGCCATTCTAAAGCTCTTTTTCTTTCCGGATATATTAAA
>DAOWNN010000224.1 GCA_030642585.1 Bacteroidota bacterium
ATCGTATTGATCACTACCTGAATAATTTGATTTGATCTCATCTTTGGATAACTTAGTATTTGCCATTTGGTTTGTTTTAATTGAAACAATAAAGTAAGATAAGGTTTTTCATTTAGAAATCAACTTACTACAATTGTTTTGGCACATAAATTTTAAAAAATTGTACTTGATGGCAAGCAAACTATTCGATCAAGAATATCTAAAATTCACATGAAGATCTTCAGTTAGCAGTTATAAATTATTATTTTTATTAATTGATTTCATTTCGACTCTAATAAATCAAATACACCCCAAACAATGAAAAAAGTTATCATTTTTTCCCTTCTTCTTTTTCTTACAATTTTAAGCTGTAAGAATTCAAGAAAGGAAATTCCAAAAATCGATTCCGGATTTACAAACTATATTTCCGGATTTACCAGCGGAGTTATTTCTGTTAATTCAAACATTAGTATACGCCTGATGGCGGAAGTTTCTGAATCACTTCGTGAGGAGATTCCAGACCAGGAGTTATTTGAATTCAAACCACTAATCAAAGGAAGTATTATCTGGGTCAACAAAAGGACAATTGAGTTCAGGCCTGAAGAAATTTTAACTCCAGGCACCGTGTATAATGGTAAATTTCATTTATCAAAACTTCTGGAGGTACCTAAACACCTTAAAAGTCTGGAATTCCAGTTTCAAACAATGCAGCAAGCTGTATTTGTGAATTTTGAAGGTTTAAAAAGTATTGATGAAGAGAGCCTGCAATGGCAACAACTAAATGGAAGTCTGAAAACAGCTGATTATGCCAATATGGAAGCGGTTGAAAAAGCATTGGAAGCTTTTCAGAACAAAAAGAGCTTGAAGATTATCTGGAAACACGGGAATGAGGGTAAAATACACGAATTCTATGTTGACAGTATTTTCAGGTCGGAGAAGAAAGAAGAAATAGTATTGAAATGGAATGGCAAAACAGTAGGCTGTGAAGATAAGGGAGAGGAAGTAGTGGATATTCCTCCTTTAGGAGATTTTAAACTTATGAATCTTCAGGTAACCCAACAGCCTGATCAATTTGTAAGCCTCTACTTTTCCGATCCTGTAAATCGCAATCAGGATCTTCGTGGCCTGATTTATTTGGAATCAGGAGAAAGTGTAAAATTGGAGATAAATGGAAGCCAGGTTAAAGTTTATTCTACAATCAGGTTACAAGGTGTTCATACCCTGGTAATTGATGAAGCTTTAAGAAATAGTCTCGATTATGGCCTGGTTAATGAATATAAGCGCGATGTTATTTTCACAAGTATAAACCCCGATGTAAGCCTGATAGGTGATGGAATTATTTTACCGGGAAGTAATGGCTTAATTTTTCCATTTAAGGCAGTGAATTTAAGGGCAGTTAATGTTAAGATCATTAAAATATTTGAAGAAAATGTAGCTCAATTCTTTCAGGTAAATCAATATAGTGGTAACAGGGAGATGAGCCGGGTAGGAAGGATCATCCTTAAAAGGGAAATAGCTCTTACATCAGATAAAGCAATTGATTACGGGAACTGGAATATTTTTTCACTTGATCTTTCAAATTTCATTGAAACCGAACCTGGAGCAATATATAACGTTTCAATCACATTCGACAGATCACAATCCCTCTATAATTGTCCGGGAGAAATTAACGATGAGGATGAGTTAATTCCCTACAAAGAAGATCGGGAATTTGATCGCTACGATGGTCCTCCTTCTGGTGGATATTATTATAATTATTATTATGATTATGTGTGGAGAGACAGGAATGATCCATGTACTGATTCTTATTTTTTTTATAAGAGGAATAACAATGAAGCAACACGAAATGTTCTGGCTTCAGACCTTGGAATAATTGCCAAAGGGGGTAATGGAACAGATCTTTTTATTGCAGTTACCAACCTCCTGTCTGCTGAACCTATGTCAGGTGTTCAGGTGGAGGTATATAATTATCAGAATCAGCTAATGGTAAAAAAGGTGACTGACAATAAAGGGATGGTGAATATTCCCCTGAAGAAAAAACCCTTCCTCCTGGTGGCAAAACAAGGAACTCAAAGAGGATATTTGAGGCTGGATGATGGATCTGCATTGTCGATGAGCATGTTTGATGTAGGGGGGAATAAAAATATAAAAGGAGTAAAGGGATTTATATATGGTGAACGAGGTGTTTGGCGGCCAGGAGATTCTTTATATCTGACTTTTATCCTGGAGGATAAAGATAAAACCCTTCCGGCAAACCATCCTGTGAGGTTTGAACTTTATACCCCGGAGAATCAGCTTTATTTAAAAAAGATCGAAACAAGCTCATTAAATGGGGTATATGATTTCCGAACTGCCACAGAAGGTGATGCTCCAACCGGGAATTGGCTGGCAAAGATTAATGT
Source organism: Bacteroidota bacterium (assembly GCA_030642585.1). Classification (GTDB taxonomy): domain Bacteria; phylum Bacteroidota; class Bacteroidia; order Bacteroidales; family VadinHA17; genus JAYEGO01. The sequence continues at coordinate 2,382 of DAOWNN010000224.1, forward strand.
TGGAGGATCGAGCTTTACAAAAACGTTAAAGATTGAAACTGTAAAGCCAAACCGCTTAAAGCTCAATATTGATTTTGGTTCAGAAATACTGAATAGAAATTCTGTTAGAGGAACTCTTAATGTAAAATGGTTACATGGTGCCATAGCAAGGAATCTAAAGGCGGATATTGAATTGGATCTTAGTTCTACAAAAACAACTTTCAAGGATTATAATGATTATGTTTTTGATGACCCGGTTAAGAGCTTTGAGGCCGAAGAGGAAATGATATTTGAGGGGAAATTGGATAGCCTGGGGAATGCCAGGTTCAGGCCTAATATTAATGTGGGCAAGGAGGCACCAGGAATGCTTCGGGCCTTTTTCAAAACAAGGGTTTTTGAGAATTCAGGAGATTTTAGCATAGATAGATTTTCAGCCCTATATTCTCCATTCAAGAAATATGTGGGTGTTAAAATGCCTGATGGCCCCGGGTGGAATGGGGCACTCTATTCGAATGAACCAAACCTTATCTCCATTGTCACAGTTGATGAATCAGGAAATCCTGTGGATGTGGAAAACCTTACTATTGAAATATATGATGTAAAATGGAGATGGTGGTGGGACAGAGATGAATATGATAATTTGGCATCATATGTTCGTAACCAGAGCAGAAATCTTATCAGGAAGGATAAAATAAGCACGGTAAATGGTAATGCTATTTACGAAATGAAGTTTGATAAGAACCTTTGGGGAAGAAAACTCATGCTGATCACTGACCCTAAAGGAGGGCATAGCACTGGTAAAACCTTCTATCTTAGTTATAGAGGTTATTGGAGTAGTCCTGGTCAGGATAGTCCCGGTGGCGCTGAAATGCTGACATTTACCACAGACAAAAAAAATTATGAAGCAGGAGAAGATATAAAAGTTTATCTTCCTGAATTTCAGGAAGGCAGGGCATTGATAAGTATTGAGAATGGGTCAAAAATTCTGAATACATTCTGGATAGAATCTTCCGGTAATAAACAGTTTACCATTAAGGCTACCGGGGAAATGGCTCCCAATGCTTTTATTAATGTGTCCTTGATACAACCACACAAAAGAACTGGTAATGACCTGCCAATAAGATTATATGGAATTCAAAGTGTAAACGTGGTGGATAAAAGTACAATTATTCAACCAATTTTGAAGATGCCCGATGTATTAGAACCCGAACAGAATGTGGTGGTAAAAGTATCAGAAAAAAATGGAAGAAAAATGACATATACCCTGGCTGTTGTGGATGAAGGCCTTTTGGATCTTACCCGTTTCAGGACCCCTGACATATGGACCAGGTTTTATTCTAAAGAAGCACTCGGTATTCGTACCTGGGATATGTATAAATATGTGATGGGGGCTTTTACTGGAGAAATGTCCGGACTGCTCTCCATCGGGGGGGATGAGTTTATTAAACAGGATGATAAGAAAAACACCAACCGGTTTAAACCAGTTGTCAGGTTTTTAGGCCCCTTTGAATTAGAAAAGGGTAAATCCAATAAGCATAGTTTCACCATGCCTAATTATGTTGGATCTGTAAAAACCATGCTTGTTGCCAGTTATGATGGGGCATACGGGAAAACAGAAAAAGTAACTCCGGTTAAAAAACCATTAATGGTTCTGGCCACCCTGCCACGAATAGTAAGTCCTACCGAGACGGTAATATTGCCTGTGACTGTTTTTTCAATGGATGATCAGGTGAAAAATGTTACGGTGGAGGTTAAGACCAATAATTTGTTTTCACTTGAAGGGCCTGCAACACAGAAAATTTCATTTGACCAGGCAGGAGATCAAATAGTAAATTTCACCATCAAGGTTGCCCGGAATATTGGTGCCGGAAGGGTGGAAATTGTTGCCAGGAGTAAATCTCACGAAGCCAGTGATCTCATAAACCTTCAGGTGAGGATGCCCAATCCCCGTATCTCTATAGTCATAAATGATATGGTTGAACCGGGAAAAACATGGAAGTCAAAGTATGATGCTGTGGGCCTGACTGGTACAAATAATGGTGTGATGGAGGTTTCAGCCATTCCACAAATGAATCTTGAACAGAGATTGAAATTCTTAATGGAGTATCCACACGGATGTATTGAGCAAACTACTTCATCGGTTTTTCCACAGCTTTTTTTGCACAGGTTTATCGATCTTGATTCAAAACAAAAGAATAAAACACAGGAGAACATCATAGCAGGAATTAATCGGATCAAATCATTCCAGATCTCAAATGGAGGGTTGACCTACTGGCCAGGATCTTATAATTCAGCCAGTGAGTGGGGTACCAGTTATGCCGGACATTTCATGCTTGAAGCCAGG
>DAOWNN010000111.1 GCA_030642585.1 Bacteroidota bacterium
AATGAAGTAGATTATAGTGCCCGTGAAATAAACTGGGACAGGGATATTTGTGTTACCTGTCTGATGGGACTGGCAGAGCAGGAATATTCTGTTCATGCTATCAACACTGAAGGTAAGGTCATATGGTTTGATGACCTTGGTTGCCTGATAGAATATATGGATTATCCTGAATGGGAAAGATTTAATGGAGATGAATCAAAGATCTGGATCGGTGATTGTGATTATGGTGGCTGGATTGATGCCAGGGAAGCACAGTATCGTTACGGAGACAAAACTCCAATGGGTTATGGTTATGGTGCCATGAAACACGCAAATGATTCGAGCTTCGGTTTTAATACTACCGTTCAACGTATCAAGGATGGTATTACTATGAGAGATGCCTTTTTAAAAGCTAAAGGTATATCAGTTAGTAACGATTAGTGTCAAGTCAAGTTTGCATATCAGGGTTCGTCATTCTGAACCCCTCGATGAACTTGGGAGAATCTATTGTCTTGTAAATAAAGGCTTAAATAAATTAACAATGACATCTGAAGAGAGGTTAAACAAGAATCCAAACAGATCCCGAAACACCTGCCTGCCGGACAGGCAGGTTTCAGCATCTTATTAAGTTTAGATGTCATTTTGCTATGAATTTCAATTCCTGAATTCGGTGTTTTAGCATGATTACAGAAAACTAATAGGCTTGATTTGACACTAATGAAATAATAAATTGAAAAAACATGAATATACCTGCCTTAAATAAGAAGAAAATCCTGCCAGAAGGATTAACGCAGATTACAATGCTTGAAATAAGGCAAAGCATTCGCTCCATATGGTTCTGGGCTTATAGTTTATTATTTGGTGGGTTTGTTGCCCTGATGTTTATTATGGGAATTACTGAATCCCAGATTATTGGATTTGTTGGTTTAAGTCGTTTAATGGTCACTTTTATGCAGATATGCATGGTAATTTTACCTATTTATGTGTTAATAACAACGGTTCGTTCTGTGGTCGGTGATCGCGAAACTAATGTAATGGAATATATGCTTTCTTTGCCTATCTCACTTTCCGGTTATTTTTGGGGCAAATTAGCCAGCAAATTCTTTACAATTTATATTCCTGTTTTTATTGCTTTTCTGGGTGCAGCCATATGGGGTACAATAAGTGATATTGATGTATCATGGAACCTGTTTGCTCTCTACAGTGGCCTTTTGGCTGTTATGGTCTTTTGCTTTCTGGGTCTGGGAATGTTGATTTCAGTTTTGGCTTCCTCACAGAATCAGGCAACAAGTGTCGCTTTTATAAGCTGGCTTTTCCTGGTAGCATTCCTTGATCTTATACTTATGGGCTTTATGCTAAAAATGCGAATGAATGCCGATATGGTGATAGGTTTAGGCATGCTGAACCCTTTACAAGTGTTTAGAACCGCTGTTCTTGTACTTTTTGATCCACAGTTAACTGTAATGGGACCTGCTTCCTATTACATTCTCGATACAGTTAGCAGGGGCGTTTTTATTGCATTTGCCGTGGTTTATCCGCTTTTTCTTGGCTTTTTGTTTGCCATCATAGGTAACAGGCGATTTAACCGCAAAGATATCCTATAGATTGTTCTCTCTTGATTGTATCGGAATTTAAGTTTTATTTATGAGCTATTATTCGAACTTTACTATACTATTATTTTCTCTTGCATTTCTTTCCTGTGCAGAAAGTTGCACCCGTGATTCATATTCCAGGAATATATCTAAAAAGCTTTTTCCCTCCCCTCCTGATACTACCAATATGTATTACCTGGTAAATTTTACAAGTGCTGAAATCAGGGAGTCTGCTATTAATGAAGATATTTATCTTGATGATGGAAGCCTTCGTAAAAAAGGCTTAAGTATGATTCCCCAGGACTATGATGATTTTCGCTTCCAGAACCTTGACTATGTATATTGGAAAAACTTACATTCCATAGCCAGTGATTTCAGGGGAACCACTATTCGGTCAGCCAATTGTAACGGAGGAGTATTTTCGGATTCAGATTTTAGCTTTGCTGACCTTCGCTGGTCTGATTTTAATCACTCCACAATGACCAATTGCCTGTTTAGCCGGGCTACTCTATTCCGCTTACATATAAATGATTCTAAGCTGGAAGGATCAGATTTCAGAGGCGCAAATATGTTTGGGGTGGAAGCTCACAGGTCAAATTTCAGGAATTGTAATTTCACAAATGCACTTTTCAAAGAATCAGAACTACCCGATGCCGATTTAACAGGAAGTATAGCTGTGAAAGTGAAATTTATTATTGCCGTAATGGCCGGAGCAAAGCTTGATTCCGCAGACTTTAGTTATTCAGATTTTACAGGTGCCGGCCTGGAGGATGCCACTTTTATTAATTCACGCCTGATTAATGTCGACTTTCGTGGGGCACATCTGCAGTATGCTGATTTTAGCGGGGCAGATTTGCAAGGATGTAACTTTTTTGCCGCTGAATTTGTGAATACCAATTTCAGTAATGCCATAAACATTCCTGAAGGACTAATACCACTGATAGTTGATGGTGAAATTACCGGGGTATTTGCCATAGGAGAAAATGATATTTAGCAGGCTTACACCTTGCATACTAGCTGGCAGAGGATTAAGTGTTGTGAAAGGTAGGTGATTAACCCCAGGCTTATGTAGCTATGTGTTATTGAGATTTTGACTAACCCTGGCATTTATGCCGGGGTAAAAGTATCAAGTCAGAAATGGGCTTTAGCCCTAAATATGAGAAGGTTGGACTAAAGTCCGTAAATTGTAGCATGTTCGATCTCCGGCATAAATGCCGGAGTTAGTTATACAAAAGAGATTTTTTCACATAGGCTCTTAAGCCTGGGTTTAGCTACATGTTGCAAGGGCTTCCAGTCTGCAGGTATGGTAGCCCACATATAGTTTTCTAGCCGGATATGAGTACTAACTAATAATCATTATGAGAAATAAACTATTCCCTTTCATGTTGGTTGTTGTTCTGATACTCATAGCTGTCTTAAGCCTCTGTATTCTGACCTCACATCCCTCCGATGGAGATAAGGGGAAAAGACAAAAATTTGATTTTTTTCATCGAGGAGGAAAATCAAAAACATCGACTGCAACAGATAAGAATGAGGACGCTGCAAAAACTGTTATTGAAGGCCCAAAAAAAGATTCAATAAAATTTGCCGACGTTCAGGGAACAGTCAAGTATATTGCCGATACTGATAAAAGCATCCTACACTGGAAAATCGGTTTACATACCGGCTATGTTAAATTTCATGCTGGTGTCCTATACACTGAAGGCACCCAGATTAAAGCCGGGGAATTTTATATGGATATGGACAGTATTATTGATACCGATATCGATTACATGCTTATGAAGGAGACCCTTGAAAACGTTTTAAAATCAAGTGACTGGTTCTCAAGCAATGAATTTCCCTTGTCTGTTTTTAAAATTACAGAAGCTGAGAATTCAGATGCAGACAGTGTCCGTTTCTGTGGGTCACTGAAACTTCTTAACATATCTCAGGAAATTAATTTCAATGCCTCAGTTCAATTCATCAATGACAGTATCGTTGCAGTATCTGAGGGCTTTCTCATTGACCGTACTCATTGGAATATCTTAACTATGTCAGAAGGATATGTGAAAGATGATAATAGTTTTATTGTTCCGGACAATATCGAAATTCGAGTAGAAATTATTGCCAAACATTGATTTCACCAGTCTATTTTTATTCAGTCTTTTTAGGAATTGTATTGAGTTTCTAAAAATTGATTGTTCACATGTTTTTTTTTCTATTTTTGATTTTCAACAATTGACCGAACCCTATTAGTCTACCAATTTTTCCAGATATGAAAAGGTATATCCTCTCTCTTATTGCATTTTCCTTTCTAATTTTTCAGATTGTTTTCCCAACCCAGCTCAAGGCCCAGGAACCAGCCGAATGGGCTGCCTGTAAGGTGTGCCATACTATTGGTAAGGGGAGACTTGTAGGACCTGATCTGAAGGGTGTTACAGAACGAAGAAGCCAGGAATGGTTGATTCCTTTTATTCAGAAATCTCAGACTATGGTTGAGAGCGGCGATCCGGATGCAGTTCAAATTTTTGAAGAGTATAAGATCCCTATGCCGGATAACAACTTGACGGATGAACAAGTCATTAATGTATTAAACTTTATTACCAATTACGTAGAACCAGCTGAACCAGTAGCTGATGCCACTCCAACCGAAGAGATTTCAGAGGCCTACCAGCCTTATTCTGGCTATGGTCCAAAAGACAGCAGGTGGACCACGGCCCTGGCCGTTGTAGTATTATTGTTGATACTAGTTGATCTTTCTGTCACTAAATTCATCAAATGGAAATGGTTATCCATGTTACTTCTTTTCGCATCTCTGGGATTTCTCTCCAAAGTAATGTATGTAGAAGCTAAAGCTCTTGGCCGGCAGGAAGGTTACTCTCCGGATCAACCGGTATGGTTTTCTCATAAGGTTCATTCCGGTCAAAATCAGATTGATTGTATTTACTGCCATAGTACTGCTTACGATAGCAAACATGCAGCCATCCCAGGCACCGATGTGTGTATGAATTGTCATAACCTGGTAAGCACAGGAACACAAACAGGCACTACTGAAATAAGTAAAATTCAGGAATCCTGGGAAAGCGGAAAGCCTCTGGAATGGGTTAAGGTACACAACCTCCCCGATCATGTATGGTTTAGCCACTCCCAGCATGTCAATGTCGAAGGCCTGGAGGATTGCGTCGATTGCCATGGCATTGTTGATGATATGGACCGTATTGCACAGGTTTATGATCTGTCAATGGGTTGGTGTCTAGATTGCCACAGGGATACCAAAGTCCTCATAGAAGATAATGACTATTACATAAATTTTGTGAAATTTCATGAAGAACTTAAGTCAGGTCTGAGAGACAGCATTACCGTAGAAGATCTTGGAGGAACCGATTGTTCAGCCTGCCATTATTAATACTATACGCCTAAAATAAATAGATGACTATGAAAAAGTACTGGAAAAGTACGGAAGAATTAAAGAATTCAAGCCTGAAGGGTCAGAAGGGCAAGTTAGCTGATCCCGAATTTTCCATTGAAGGATTGACAGAAGAGGAAGTTAGTAACAAATTTAAAACTGACCGGAGAAGTTTTCTGAAGGCCCTGGGATTTAGTGTAGGCTATGCTACCATAGCCTCAAGTTGCCAGCAACCTATTCAGAAGGCCATTCCATTTCTTAATAAGCCAGAAGAAATCACCCCCGGAGTTGCCAACCATTATGCTTCAACATTTTTTGATGGCCATGATTATGCCAGTATCCTTGTAAAAGTAAGGGAAGGAAGACCGATTAAAATTGAAGGAAACGAATTGTCTTCAATCAATGGAAGTGGAACCAGTGCACGAACCCAGGCTTCTATTCTGGGTCTTTATGATGGTTCAAGACAACAAAATCCTGAAAAAAACGGAACCCGTACAAACTGGGAGATTGCCGATGGAGAAATTATGGAAAAACTTGAGGCAATAGCTTCCGAAAATGAGAAAATTGTGCTCCTCTCCTCCTCTGTGATAAGCCCCTCTACCCGGAGAGTATTTGATGATTTTAAGCAAAAATACCCCACAACCGAAGTGGTCTATTATGATTCGGTTTCTTATTCTGCCAGTCTTGATGCAAACAAAAATACTTTTGGCATTCATGCCCTTCCACAATATCATTTTGAAAATGCAGAAATTATTCTTGGATTCAATGTTGATTTTCTGGGCACCTGGTTGTCTCCTGTGGAATTTGCTTCACAATATGCAAAAACCCGTGATCTTACAGATGGCAAAAAGTCCATGTCTAAGCATTACCAATTCGAATCGAACCTATCTGTTACGGGAAGTAATGCAGATAAACGTTTCCCCATTCGTCCTGCAGATGAAAAAACGATTCTTCTGAATCTTTATAATGCAGTTGCCAAAGGAAGCAATCATTCAAAACTTGCTGCTCCTGTTTCTCCGGTTGATATAGATTTGATTACAGAAGAGTTACTAAGCCATAAAGGAAAATCATTAATTGTATCAGGAAGCAATGACCTGGAAATACAAACTCTTGTAAATGCCATTAATTTTACACTGGGTAATTTAGGTACTACGGTTGATTTTTCCAGACCGGCCTTATTAAAGCAAGGAAATGACCTTGCCTTTGAGAAACTCGTTCTTGAAATGGATGAAGAGAAAATCAGTGCATTGTTATTGTACAATGTAAACCCGGTATATGATTATTACAATTCTGCTAAATTCATTAGCGGTCTTGGAAAAACAAGCCTTGTAGTGTCTCTCTCGCAAAAGGAAGACGAAACGGCCAGGCACGTTCATTATTTATGCCCCGATAGTCATTTCCTTGAATCATGGAATGATGCAGAGCCCTATAAAGGACTGTACAGTCTTGGTCAACCATGCATTCATCCAATTTTTGATACCCGCCAGGCCCAGGAAAGTCTACTGTTGTGGGCAGGTAAACCAACAGATTTCCATACATATATTCAATCCTATTGGGAAACTGAGTTTTTCCCCATGCAAAATGAGCACAAGACATTCAACAATTTCTGGAATTATACCCTGCAAAAGGGTGTTATGGAATTAGTAGCTCCTTCGGATGCTCAACCTGAATTTGATTTCAATTATCTTGAAAATATTGCAGGCAGCCTTTCACAAACCCCGGATTCCCTGGGAATTGACATTATCCTTTATGAAAAAATAGGTATTGGAAATGGCTTACAAGCTAATAATCCATGGTTGCAGGAACTTCCCGATCCTATTTCAAAGGTAGTATGGGATAATTATATAAATGTATCTCCCCGTTTTGCTCAGGAACTTGGATGGGAACAGGAAGATCTGGTTACCGTAAATGGAGTAAAACTTCCTGTTTTTATACAACCTGGTCAGGCCTTTGGAACAATATCCATAGCCCTGGGCTATGGCAGAACCAATTCAGGTAAAATTGGCAATAGTATTGGAGCAAATGCTTTTATGCTGACTACATTTTATAATGGAGCACGTCAATATATTATTTCCAATGCATCGTGGAGCAAAAAAGGCGAGAAGTACCCCCTGGCTACTACACAGACTCATCATTCAATGGAAGGCCGGGAAATTATAAAAGAAACTACACTTGAGGAATATCTTGAGAAACCCTCTTCCGGCAATGAATCGCATAAGTTACTTATGGAGCGTTCGGCAACTATGTATAAAGAGCATGAATTTCCGGGAGCACACTGGGGACTCAGTATTGACCTGAACAAATGTGTGGGTTGCAATGCTTGCGTGATAGCCTGCCAGGTGGAAAATAATGTTGC
>DAOWNN010000235.1 GCA_030642585.1 Bacteroidota bacterium
AAATCACAAAATCCAACTGCAGAGCCAACAGGTAATGTACTGAAACATCAATAATCGGAGTAATAATAAAAAGCAAACACCCTTATTTGAGTTTCACGAATAAAGATTAAGAAATTCATAAGTATTTCCCACCCAATTCAGGTATTTCTCAAAATCAGCATATGATAAAACCAGGGAGGCCGTGTTGATGTTAGGGTGAAAACTTATTTTCCTGCACTTCATTAGATTACGATCAAGAAAAACATGAACATGATTTTCAATATCATTGATCAAACCAAAAGGTGTAACTGATCCGGGAGTAAGTTTAAGATATTTGTCTAAGCGTTTTTCTGAGGCAAAACTAATTTTTCCTTGCTTCAATCTTTGCTCCAGATCACTAATTGCAAGCTGTTGCCTGTGCTCAATAATTACCAGGTAATGTCTGTTTCCTTTATGATTCCTGAAAAACAGGTTCTTACATTTTGTAGCTTCCATGTCTTTCCAATACTTCATAGCCTCCTCAACTGTTGGCACAGCAGGATGAGGATAATAATCAAATTCGATATCCAGTTCTTTCAGGATCTCATATAACTCTGGTTGACCTCGCATTAAAGAATTGTTAAAAAAGTAAAATATACTATATCTCTTGCAACGAATCTTACTTTTATACGTCGTATTTATAAAGGTTCGATTTTGCAATCAAATCTATAAAAAAAAACCGGAACACAAACTTAACTATGCTTACATGAAAATAGATCTCAAAGAAAATGAAGTAGTGATCAAAGCGGGAGATTCTACTCAAATTCAACATTCCGAAAGGATAAAGGGGAAGCTAATTTTAACAAACCAAAGGATCTACTTTAAGCCAATCATCAACTCCAATAATGGTTTTAAGCTGGAGATATTATTTAATCAAATAAAAGAGGTCATTTACTTCAGCTCTGGAATATTTTCACCTAAAGGACTAAAGCTTGTTACAAGGACTGGAAATGAAATGCAATTTACCATGAAGGACAGGGACAAATGGGGAATGATGATCAATAGAATGTATTAATTATCCTATAAAACTATTCCCTTTCTTCGCTCTTTTTAATAAAATTAAGTAAGAAACAATTATATTTACAGTCAATCCCATACCTGCTTCTATTCCTGCATTCTCAATAATTAACAAGAGTAAAACCTTATGTTAAAAAATTATTTTGTTATAGCCTTCAGGAATATTATCAGAAACAAGCTTTTTTCAATTATTAACATTCTTGGCCTGGCCGTTGGGATAGCTTGTTCTTTTCTTATAATCCTGGATGTCCAGGATGATCTTTCTTATGATCAATTCATAAAAGATAAGGATGATATTTACAGGGTAGTATTGGACAGAATCTATCCTGAAAATATAGTTTCCTATGCAATAATTCCACATTCCTATGCACATGTTTTTGTTAGCGACATACCGGAAGTAGAAGAAAGCACAAGAATTGTCAATGCGGGAGGTGAATTTATTGTTACTATTGATGACAAAAGCTTTAAGGAGCGACATGCTTGTGCTGTTGATTCTAACTTTTTTGATTTTTTCGATATCCCTGTAGTTCAAGGTGATCCGGAAAAGGCACTGGCAATTCCAAATGGCATTTTGCTATCAGAAACCATAGCAAATAAGTATTTTGGTAAAGAAGACCCCCTGGGAAAAACCCTTTCAGCAGCCGGTAATGAACTGGTTGTAGCTGGTGTATTTGAAAATATTCCCGAAAACTCTCACATGAAATTTGATCTCATCTTCAATGTACAGGTATTTGGTCTTGATCAAAGACCAAATTATATAGCATTTTCCGCATATACATATATCAAACTTATAAGAGGTTCAGACCCTCAAATTGTTGAAGAAAAATTCCCAGGCATCGTAAAAAATTATGCGGCCGGACAAATAGGAACTCAACTAGGTGTTAGCTTTGAAGAATATACTGCTGCCGGAAACGGATATCATTATTACCTTCAGCCACTCACATCTATATATCTCACTTCACATCTTGAAAGTGAGATCAGGGCTAATGGAAATAGAACCTATGTATTTATTCTGGCAGGAATCGCACTTTTCCTTGTAATTATTGCAGGAATAAATTTCATGAATCTTTCCACTGCCAGATCTGCTGACCGGGCAAAAGAGGTCGGTATGAGAAAAGTCGTCGGGTCTCAGAAAAATCAGCTTGTTCTTCAGTTCCTTACCGAATCCATCTTGCTAACCTTAATTAGCCTTATCATTGCTGTAATCCTCGTTGAACTTTTTCTACCTTCCTTTAATATCCTATCCGGAAAAGAATTAAGTATTCACTATTTTGACAATTTCTTCACTCTCCCTTTACTCTTATGTCTTGGTATTTTGATTGGTATTCTTGCGGGCAGTTATCCGGCATTTGTGCTTTCTGCATACAAACCAGGCCTTGTATTAAAAGGGAAGTTTTCTTCTTCAGGGAAAGGGGCTTTTCTCAGGAATTCACTGGTTGTTTTCCAGTTCTGGATATCAATTCTTCTCATTTCCATTACCTTACTTATATTAAAACAAATGCATTTTCTAAAAAACACTGATATGGGATTTGCAAAAGAAAATATAGTGTTGGTAGAACGTGCAAGGGTACTGGAAGCACAAGTTGAAGCATTTAAAACCGAACTTTTGAAGAATCCGAAGATCCTTGCAGTTGCAGCATCAAGCACTGAAATTTCCGGAGGTTTTTATCCTGGAGTTTTTTTTCAAACAAAAAGTCAGAATTCAGAAGTTCTTACCTCAAGAGGCATGGCTGTTGATTATGATTTTTTTCATACTATGAATCTGAAAATATTAGAAGGCAGAGGCTTTTCAAAAGATTTTTATGATTCATTATCCATGGTGATAAATGAATCTGCAGTGAGAGAATTTAAATTGGAAAACCCAATAGGGGCGGTACTGCATATACCTGCCGATGGAGATAGACCAGATTTTGAAATGAAGGTAATTGGGGTGGTAAAAGATTTTCATTATAATTCTCTCCATACAGACATCAAGTCTTTTGTTATTTGGAGCCTCGATGGTCCTGTACAACCTTTTTCAGATATCTTGAGCATCAAAATAGAAAATGAAGCAAAGATTGAAAGTCTTTCTTTTATAGAAGAAAAATGGAATGAATTCCTTCCTGAGCAACCCTTCAGTTATAAATATCTTGATGATGACATTTTTGAGATGTACAAAAGTGAGGAGATTTCAAGTAGAATTTTTGGAATTTTCACAATTCTGACAATTCTTATTGCCTGCATTGGCTTATTCGGATTAGCTGCTTATACTGCTTCAAAAAGAACAAAAGAAATTGGAATTAGAAAAGTGATGGGTGCCAGTATACCGGGGATTGTTAGCTTGTTGTCATCAGATTTTGCAAAGCTTGTAATTATTGCATTTATTCTGGCTGTTCCTGTTGCATGGATTTTCATGAAAAAATGGCTCTTAAATTTTGCCTATCAAACAAATATTTCTGCATGGATTTTCCTGTTGGCAGGTGCCTCTGCCCTGTTTGTTGCTTTATTTACAATTAGTGTTCATGCAATGAAAGCAGCCAGTGCAAATCCTGCAGAATCATTAAAGTATGAATAATCAAGATCTGGCGAAGAGAAATCAAAGGTATGAAACCTCAGGGTAGAAGCCTGAACCCCTCATTTCGGAGTAGAACTCCGAGGAATTAAACCATTCTATTCGTCCACCGACCGCGTGCCGCCTAAAGCTTTAGCGGTGGCGCAAGCGGAACGCGAAGGAGGATTAAAATTCAAACATAGAAGGTGGAATTGCTTCCGGCATGCTCCATAACTTTTTATTTGGTTTCTTCCCCATCTCAATTTTCAATTTACCTCCATTCAGTATCTCTTTATGAGTAATATAACTTCTTTTAAGCTCTTTACCATTCAGAAAGGCAGCCTGGATATAAATATTTTCACTATTGTTATTCAAAACAGATATTTTAAATTCATTTCCGGATGCAGTACTTATAGTAACCTTATCAAATTTTGGACTTCCCAGTACATAAATCCCCTGTGCAGGATTTACCGGATAAAAACCAATTGAACTCATTATATACCAGGCTGACATTTGTCCACAATCCTCATTACCGCTTAAGCCATCAGGCTTTCCGGAATACAATTCATCAAGTATTTTCCTTACCAAAGCCTGAGTTTTCCATGGTGCACCGGCATAAGAAAACAAATACGCAATATGATGACTTGGTTCATTGCCATGCGCATACTGACCTATCAATCCAGAAATATCTGAAGAAGCAAGTTCTCCATGCACCTCTTCCTTGTGATCAAACAGTGAATCAAGCTTTGTGACAAAGTTCTCATTTCCACCCATCAATGCTATTAACCCGGATACATCATGAGGGACAAACCAGGAATACTGCCATGCATTTCCTTCAGTATATTCATCAAACCTGTGTTCAGAATACA
>DAOWNN010000030.1 GCA_030642585.1 Bacteroidota bacterium
GACTTTAGACATTTGGACTATTAGACCTTATAACATTCAGTGCTGAACCGGCTTTGAACCATTCAATCTGGTTTTGATTGTAGCTATGGTTCACAGGGAATTCTTCACGGCTTCCATCTGCATGATTAAGAATAATAGTTAGAACTTCCTCCGGTTTAAAATCTTTTAAGCCTATCAAGTCTACCTTATCATCTTCGAGGATCTTATCATAATCGGAAGGATTAACAAAGGTAATTCCCAGCATTCCCTGTTTTTTCAAATTTGTTTCATGTATACGGGCAAATGACCTCACAAGAACTACTTTTACTCCCATGAACCTGGGCTCCATTGCAGCATGTTCCCTTGAACTTCCCTCTCCGTAATTTTCATCACCGATTACAATTGAACCCATTCCTGCGTCCCGGTACGCCTTTGCTGCTTCCGGTACAGGAACATATTCTCCTGTGATTTGATTTTTAACTGTATTGATTTTCTCATTAAAAAGATTAATTGCCCCAATCAACATATTTTGAGAGATATTTTCAAGATGTCCTCTGAAACGTAACCATGGTCCCGCCATGGAAATATGATCTGTTGTACATTTCCCTTTGGCTTTGATCAACACATTCATTCCGGTAATATCTTTCCCATCCCATGCTTTAAATGGTGTAAGAATTTGTAGTCTTTTGGAATCAGGAGCAACCACAACTTCAATGTCACTGCCATCTTCAGAAGGGGCCTGGTAACCATTGTCTTTTACATCAAAGCCATTAGGAGGTAATTCCCATCCCTTTGGGGGATCAAGAAGAACTTCTTCACCCTTATTATTTATAAGTTTATCTTTAAGTGGGTTGAATCCCAGGTTTCCGGCAATTGCCAGTGCTGTTACAATTTCTGGTGAAGCTACAAATGCATGTGTATTTGGATTTCCATCTGCGCGCTTAGAGAAATTCCTGTTAAACGAATGTACAATAGTATTTTTTTTCTCAAGTTCTGCATCCTTTCTGGCCCACATTCCAATACATGGTCCACAGGCATTAGCAAAAACATTTCCTCCAATTTTCTGAAAAATATCAATCAGGCCATCTCTTTCTATGGTATATCTAACCTGTTCGGAACCCGGGGTAATTTTAAATTCACTTTTCACTTGCAGATTCTTTTCTACAGCCTGATTTGCGATAGAAGCAGCACGTGAAATATCTTCATAGGAAGAATTGGTACATGATCCGATGAGCCCTACCTCAATATTTAAAGGCCAGTTATTTTTCTCTGCCTCTGCCTTCATTTTTGAAACAGGAGTTGCACGGTCGGGAGTGAATGGCCCATTTAAGTATGGCTCCAGTTCGTCAAGATTGATCTCAACAATCTGGTCAAAATACTTTTCGGGATTAGCATAAACTTCAGGGTCTGCAGTCAGATGATCTTTCACTTCATTAGCGGCATCAGCAACTTCATCTCTTCCAGTTGCCCTGAGGTAACGCTCAATAGACTCATCATAGGCAAAAGTAGAAGTAGTTGCACCAATTTCAGCACCCATATTACAGATGGTTCCTTTCCCGGTTGCAGACAAGGACAGTGCCCCTTCTCCAAAATACTCAACAATAGCACCTGTCCCTCCTTTTACAGTTAGAATTCCTGCAACTTTCAACACAATATCTTTAGCAGATGCCCATCCATTTAGTTTCCCTGTTAATTTTATCCCTATAAGTTTTGGGAATTTTAATTCCCATGGTATTCCAGCCATTACATCCACAGCATCTGCACCTCCAACTCCAATAGCAACCATTCCAAGCCCCCCGGCATTTACAGTATGGGAGTCAGTTCCTATCATCATTCCTCCAGGGAAAGCATAATTCTCAAGTACCACCTGATGAATTATTCCCGCTCCGGGCTTCCAAAATCCAATTCCGTATTTGTTGGATACACTGCTTAAAAAATGATATACTTCCTTATTGGTTTCGTTTGCAATGGTGAGATCAGTGCCTGCCTCCACTTTTGCCTGGATCAAATGGTCTGCATGTACTGTTGTAGGAACAGCAACTTTCTTTTTACCTGCTTGCATAAATTGCAACAGGGCCATTTGAGCAGTTGCATCCTGCATTGCCACCCTGTCTGGATTAAAATCAACATAATCAACACCTCTTGTAAATGCTTGTAATGGATCACCTGAATCAAGATGTGTGTATAGTATTTTTTCTGTAAGAGTAAGAGGTTTCCCTACAAGCTTTCTAGCCTGGGAAATACGCTTATGCATACGGGCATAAACATTTTTAATCATTTCAATATCAAATGCCATGGATTATTTTGTTATTATGTTTTCAAAAAGTGGTACAAAAATATAAAATAATTCATGAACCTCCTGTTTTATAATTAATGAAGTATTCAAGTCTGTAGTTTATTTAGTTTTTTGTACTTTTATTCTGTTAATTTCAGGTGTATGTCAGTAATTAAGGATTTATCAAAGAAGTTGAGGATTGGGTTGTTGCAAGACATTGTAAAGATGTCTTTCAGCTCAATCAGGGCGAGTAAGTTAAGAGCAGTTTTAACTATCTTAATTATTGCAATTGGAATTATGGCTTTGGTTGGGATCCTCACGGCCATTGAATCCATAAAATTGACATTGACTAATCAATTCACTATGATGGGTGCCAACACCTTTGTGATTGAAAGCCGGAGTATGAATGTTCATATTGGAAATAATTCTTATCGAAAAAAGAATCACAGTCATATTTCTTACAAAGAAGCTCTGGAGTTTAAAGAGAGCTTTAAGTTTCCTGCCTATGTTACTATTAGTACAACAGCAACCGGGATGGGAACTGTAAAGTATAAGTCTAAAAAATCGAATCCTAATATCCGGGTGCTGGGAGGTGATGAAAACTACCTGGTTACATCGGGGAATGAGTTGAACTCAGGAAGAAATTTCTCAATTCAGGATGTCCAGATGAATCGGAATTTTATAATAGTGGGGCAGGGTGTTGTGGATGCTCTGTTTGAGAGATTTCAAGATCCTATTGGAGAGATCATCAGTCTTGGAGGTGGTAAATTCAGGATTATCGGGGTTATTAAAGATAAGGGATCCAGCATTTCTGGATTTAATATGGCCTGTTTTTTGCCTATTACCACTGTTAGACATTACTATTCGAGGCCAAATATGAGGCACAACATCAACATAATGCCCTTTGATGAAAAACTAATGGATTTTGCAGCCAGCGAAGCAGAGGGAACATTTAGAATAGTTCGTGGACTGGACGCAAAGGATGAGAGTGATTTCAATATTACCAAAAGTGATAATCTTGTAAATCTTTTGATTGAAAACCTGAAGTTTGTAACAATTGCAGCAACAGTGATTGGATTAATCACTCTTCTGGGTGCAGTTGTTGGTTTAATGAATATTATGTTGGTTTCAGTTACAGAAAGAACCAGGGAAATAGGGATCAGGAAGGCTATAGGTTCAAAAGCCGGGACTATTAAGAAGCAATTTTTATTTGAAGCAATATTAATTGGTCAGATCGGAGGCCTGTTTGGAATCTTCCTGGGAATTCTGGTAGGGAATCTTGTTTCGTTGCTCACTCACACCTCTTTTATCATTCCATGGGTATGGATTTTTGGTGGAGTTGCAGCATGTTTTTTTGTAGGTCTTGCCTCTGGGTATTTTCCTGCGGTAAAAGCATCAAAGCTTGATCCTATTATTGCCTTGCATTATGAGTAGTAAATAATTATTCTGATATTTGTAGTATGAAAGCACTATTTATAGATGGTACTTCAATTACCCCAAAGGTTCAGTTTTCAGCTGACACTGGCTTGTTGTTGTTAGAGGGAAGGTCAATTCCAGAAAATCCTGAAGATTTTTATCTTAACCTTATTGCCTGGTTGAAAGAGTATTATTTATCGCAGGATGATGTTATCGAGATCCATTTTAAGTTTGAATATGTAAATTCAGGATCTACCAAGTTTTTACTTGAGCTACTTCGGGTGGTGAGAGAGTTTCAGGACCAGGGGAGGGTCACTTTGATTAAGTGGTATTTTGAGGAGGAAGATGAAGCGATTCAGGAGCTGGGAGAGCATTTTAGTGAATCCTTGAAACTTCCTATTAAAATTATACCGGTAGTTTAAATGCATATTTGAAATATTGACCACAAAAAAAGCCCCGGGTATCGGGGCTTTTTAATTGTATGAATACTGCTTATTGAAATAGCTTTTCAGCCAAATCTACAACCCGGGCTGAATATCCCCATTCATTATCGTACCAGGAAAGCACTTTTATTGTTTTTCCATTGACCATAGTGCTGCCTGCATCAAAGATGGAAGAATGAGGGTTATGAATGATGTCAACTGAGACGATAGGATCTTCAGTATATTCCAGGATCCCTTTCATTGGTCCCTCTGCAGCTTCTTTCATTGCAGCATTTATCTCCTCTATTGTAGCTTCTACTTTCAGGTTTACTACCAGATCAACCAAAGAGCCGGTGGCAGTAGGTACTCTTACAGCCATACCATCTAATTTCCCTTTAAGTTCAGGAATCACTATTCCAACTGCTTTTGCAGCACCAGTTGTGGTAGGAATTTGTGAAATTGCTGCTGATCTTGCTCTTCTAAGATCGGAATGAGGCATATCAAGTATTCTCTGGTCATTGGTATAAGAATGAATAGTAGTCATCAAGCCATTTTCCACACCAAATTTATCGTTTAAAACTTTTACCACTGGTGCCAGGCAGTTTGTTGTGCAGGATGCATTTGAAACACAGTGATCATCTTCCTGCAAATCATCATCGTTTACTCCCAAAACAATCATCCTGTCAATTGTATCTTTAGAAGGAACAGTAAGGATGACTTTCTTAGCTCCATTTTTTAAATGATCTCCATAGCCGCCTTTAGGATTTTCTTTTTCTCTGAAAATACCTGTGGACTCAACTACCACATCTGGTTTTTCAGGCCATGGAATATTGGCAGGACTTCTCTCAGCATGTACAGAGTAATTCTTACCATTAACAATAATTCCTTTATCATCATAACTTATTGATCCATTAAATCTTCCCTGGGTTGAATCATATTTTAGCAGATGTGCCAGAGTTTTGGCATCAGTGAGGTCATTTACTCCAATAATCTCAAGGTCAGACCTTTCAAGCGCCAGCTTGAATACATTCCTTCCTATTCTCCCGAATCCATTGATTGCAATTTTAATTTTGGACATTTCTTTATTTTTTTCGTTAAAAATCAAACAAAAATAAAGAATAAAATTAACTTGATCAAGGATAAAAAGAAGACAAATATCATGCTGTTAAATAATTAACAGCAGAGTTTTTCAGGTATGAAATAGAGTGAAAAAGTTTGACCTATTGCTGATTTTGCAAAAAATCGAGTTTTGTTTGTGATCGTTTGTCAATGACTTTCCCAAAACGGAAGCTGGCATATATAGAAGGAAAAAAGAGACGATTGTCATCGGAAGCCATAATAGGTATTTTTCTGGTATACAAATCTATTGAACCTCCAATT
This sequence comes from Bacteroidota bacterium, assembly GCA_030642585.1. GTDB lineage: Bacteria > Bacteroidota > Bacteroidia > Bacteroidales > VadinHA17 > JAYEGO01. Next base: position 5,473 of record DAOWNN010000030.1, read on the forward strand.
TCAATGGCAGAGATCCCAGGATCTGCTTTACCAAATTCAAAACTTATTCCAAATTTACCAGTCAGGCCAGGTACGAGCTTTAATTCATTGAAACCTTTAAAGAAAGAAGCACGGCTGTATATGTCGTAAGGAGTATGTAAGGATGGATTGAATTTCTCGGTTTCGATTTTATATTCATACAGGGAGACAGGGACCAGGACTTCATAATAAACTGGCTTATAAAACCCAATAGAAACACCTGCGGTATATAAAAAACGCACTTCAATTCCCCCTTTGTCCTTTTTTTTGAATTTAATTCTTTGAAAACCATAGGAGGCCTGTAGATTGAAAAAGAAATTTTCTTTGCCAAACACAAATCTTTTACTGTTTGGGAAAATCGGGTTTGATCCTTTAATTTCTTTAGGATGCTTGATGATGTTTACAGATCCTTCAATCAATCGTGAATTAAAGAAATTTATTCTCTTTCCATAGCGAAAACTTGCCCCATACCCAATGGAAGAAATTGTGCCTCCGAAAGATTGTTCATTCCTGAAAAATAACTTTAGCTGATCATCAATGTCTCCCTGCGAGAAATTGGGAGGTAAGAATAAAAAGAAGAGAGCTATAATGAATCCTAACTTCTTCATGATTAGATTGCTATAAAAACGATGAAACTCCCTGGTTCAAAGCAAGGTTTGACCAGGAAAGAACTAATGTCCGGTAATGTATCTAGCCTCTTTCTACAGTAAGCTCACTGTCAGTTTGAGTATAGGCTGGACAAATTTCGTTATTGCATGAGCTTAACAGACTACCTATTAACATGAACGCCGCTGCAATGATGAATAATTTTTTCATATTTCTCTGATTAATAGTACAGGTCAGGGCTACCTGACCTTGGAAACAAATATAGACCTTTTTGTCTTAATATCAAATCGCATGCCACAAAGTTATTAAGATTGTTTATAAATAACGACATTTTCATTAATTTATTGTAACATGGCTGTTTTTTTTGACTCCCTTGCATATACGTAAATTGATTAATTTGGTTATAAAAAAATAAAAAAAAGTCTTGTCACGAGGCAAGACTTTTTTTCTGATTTAGTTTAAAGCTCAGGAAATCTTCCCTGTGTCCAGGGAATTCCTGCTTTATCCAATGCCATCTCCAGATTATTAATATCAACCCGAATGAGTTCTTGTAATTTTTTCAAAACCGGTACAAATTCTTCCCGGGCTATGTCATACTGCTCCTGTTCAGAACCTGTAATTCCATGCCAGCTTGATGTAGAGGATCTTCTTGCGAAACCCAATCTCCCCATAATGGTGGGTGGATAAGAATCTACTCGAGCCGCACGAATAGGTCTGCCACTTATACTGGTTAAAATTTCAAATAGCTGATTGTCAATCTCTTTTGTTTTCTCCAAAAGTTTCCCGGTTTCAACCGGTGCAGTCAACAAAACCCTTTGTATTGCGGTCATCTGACTACGATAGTCTGAAGCTATGCTGGAAGCAGCACTCACTGTTGCAGAAAGTTTATCTACTTCTTTAAGGAACTCAAACTTCTTTTGGGCATCCGCCATTTTCAAGTTGCTATTGTCAAAAGCAACTATATTAAACTCAACAGGATCTGTTAATTTAGTAATCTGACCTTCTACACTTTTTGAAAGAACCACTTTATATGTCCCGGGTGGAACATATGGTCCGCCGCTTCGACCATACCTTGATCTGCCTGAAGATGCAGTCATGGATGGGTACCTCATGTCCCAGTTAAGTCTGTTAATTCCTTTTGAGGCCTTGCTTTTGACCCTTGTTATGATCTGGTCATTATTATCATAGATTGTAAAGATTAAGAAAGGTGCTTCTTCAACATCTTCTGATTCAAGAGCTTGCGTGCTGGGATATGAAATAGTTTTACCGGCTTTGATATCTTTTTTATGCAGGGCCAGGCGCTTTTGGCGATTGGTCTTAAGGTCTTCATTGAAAAAGTATGTGAACCTGGCTGCAACCTGTGGATTTTCAGCCCTGAAATATACTCCCCCCATGCTACCTGCATTGCTTGCCGGGTAATACAACAAAGCATCTTTGATTGGAAAAATATGTGCTTTCCTGGAAAGAAGACTTTCATCGATATCCCTCAGGTATGAATAATCTTCAAGAATATAAAAACCTCTTCCAAAAGTGGCAACTGCAAGATCATTTTCTCTTTTCTGAATATCAAGATCTTTCACCTGGATAGGAGGGAGCCCACTTTTCAGCTGAATCCAATTTTTACCTCCATTGATGGTAGTGAAAACACCCCATTCAGTTCCCACGAATAAAATTTCAGGATTCACATGATCTTCCTTAATTACATAAATAGTTCCACTGGGCAGGTTAGAAGCAATAGATGTCCAGGTTTTTCCTTTATCATTACTTTTCAGCACATAGGGTTTAAAATCACTGCTGTTCTTTCTTCCGTCAAAAGCTGCATAAACAATATTTACATCATGTTGTGATGGCAACATGTAGTTCACAAATGTCATGTTAGGTACACCGGGAAAATTATCGAATTTAGTCCAGCTTGCACCATCATCTTCAGTAATATGAATCAAACCATCATCGGTACCTGCATAAATGAGCCCTTGTTTGAGCGGAGATTCATCAAGGGCAAAAATATTACCAAATGGGGTTGTAGAAACACTTTTTGCAATTGCTTCAGGTGGCCATATCTTGCCCATCATAGGAAGTGTATTCACATCAATTTGCCTGGAAAGGTCCGGGCTAATTTCTGTCCATGAATCTCCTCTGTCTGTACTTTTAAAAACTTTGTTTGCTGCTGCGTAGATAGTAGTATTATTATGAGGGCTGATAAAATGAGGGGTGTTCCAGTTAAACCTGTATGTTTCATTTCCTTTTGGTTGTGGTTTTATATAAACCTGGTTTCCGGTTTTCGCATCGAATCTGACCAGGCCACCATATTGGGAAGAGGCATAGGAAATATCAGGGTTCCCGGGTTCAGGTATAGACAGGTATCCATCTCCACCGGCAGTTTTTTTCCAATCTTCATTAAGTATATATCGATAATGGTTGCGGGATGGGCCAACCCAACTCCCGTTATCCTGTGCACCACCATAAACATTATAAAAAGGATATCTGTCATCTGTACGAACATGATAAAATTGTGTGATAGGTAAATTGCTTTTATAGATCCAGTTCTGACCACGATCAAAACTCTCATAAACACCTCCGTCGCAACCCATAAGGTAATGATTTGGATATTGTGGATCCATCCAAAGTGCATGATTGTCTACATGTTTATTTTTCTCTCCAAGGGGATAAAAAGTTTTTCCACCATCATCGCTTACCATATTACGTACGTCCATAGATATTATCCTGTCCACGTCTGTCAGGTCGGCATAGATCTCCTGGTAATACTGTGGACTTCCAGCTACTTCATCGCTTCTTTTTTCCCAGCTTTCTCCCATATCCAGACTTCTGTAAAAACCACCTTTGTTTCCTGGCAATTCAATAATAGCATAAATCACGTCAGGATTTGCAGGGGAAAGGGCCAGTCCGATTTTCCCAACATCTCCGGAAGGCAAGCCTTTTGTAAGTTTTTTCCAGGTTAATCCCGCATCTGTGGATTTATGAATTGCAGATTCGGGTCCTCCATCGATTTTTGAGTACACCCTGCGTTCTTTTTGGTAGGAAGATGCATAGAGAATATCCGGATTTCTTGGGTCTATTTCCAGATCACTGATACCGGTATATTCACCAATAGTCAAAATAGCATTCCATGTTTTACCCCCGTCTGTAGTCTTGTACAGGCTCCTTTCACCACCAGGTCCCCAGGCTGGTCCCTGGCTTGCAACATAAACCACATCTGAATTACGTGGGTCAATGACAATTTTACCTATGTGTTCTGAACTTTTAAGACCCATATTTTTCCATGTTTTACCACCGTCAAGGGTTTTGTAAACTCCATCTCCATAGGCTAGGTTTCTCTGGGTATTATTTTCTCCTGTACCAACCCAGACAATGTTTGGATTTTTAGTATCAATGGCCAGGCATCCTATAGAAAACACAGCCTGACCGTCAAAAATAGATTCGAAAGTAGTTCCGTTATTAGTGGTTTTCCACAGACCTCCTGAAGCAGTGCCAACATAATATTCTGCAGGATTTTCAGGGTTCACTGCAAAGTCTGCAATTCTTCCTGATGCAATGGCGGGTCCAAGGCTCCTGAATTTGAGTGCTCCAAGATGGGATTTTGACAATATGCTTTTTTCACCGGGGGGATCCTTCTTTTTTGCTCCGTATAAAACGGATGGTAACAAAAAGAGTCCTGCCAGTATAAGCATTAAGACTTTTTGAAAAACGTGGGATAGTTTCATAGTAATGGAATTTAGATTAAAATAATTTGACAGTGTTTATTAATAAATTATTCCAGCTTCAAATTTTTCAGAAAAAATATCAAAAAAAAAGCTGCCCCGAAATTGGGCAGCTTTTTTTTAATGGAATTTACTGTTTCATAAATTTGGAGATAGCGGTGTTTGTACCATCACTTATCCTTATGAAGTATAATCCGTTTGCTTCATTACTCAAATCAAATGACAGAACATTGTAAGATGCATTATTAAGGAATTCCTTATGAATCATTTTTCCTGTCATATCCATAATACTTATCTCAACATTAGCTCTCATTTCAGCAGGTATTTCAATGGCGAATCTTCCATCATTTGGATTGGGGTATATTACCATCTGATCTGATAAGTCAAGATCAGCAATTCCGACAAATTCTGAAATATCAGAGGCATCTCTTGGGAGAATTTCCCAGTTGCCATAATAATAAAACACTATTCCTGTGATGTTATAGCTTGTGTTTAGAACAAAGGGATCATAAGCAAACAGGTAATCATCAACTATTAATGCTCCCGAACCGTCATTGATCTCCAAATCACCATGACCAAGGTCTGGATTTGTACAGGTTGCATTAGTAACATTAATAAGTATTCCTTCATTTTCTTCTGCACCTGCAGATCCGGTTGCAATTTCAAGCGGTTCAGGAAGATCTTTGCCTGTTGCAAGTGTAGTGTATTCCAACACGTTTCCTATTTGCGTAACATTATAATATTCCTCAACAGTACCAACAATTTCCAGGCTATCACCAAGCTGAGGGCTATCTGTAAGATCGCGATCAGGATCATATACATATAATCCATTCCATGCCCCTGTTCCATCCTGGATATAGTATCCTTTCAGTTGAGATTGGTAAACATTCAGAGCAGTAATTATTCCACTTGTTCTAACCAAAACTCCAACCAAAGGAGAATCTCCACCTGCATCTGTTGTATATTGAATATCGTATATACTTGCACTTAATGCATCTTCAACAAGTACAGTAACAGTCCAGTCTTTCAGTGTGCCATTCTGGGCTGTAACCGTATAAACCACAGGGCTGGTGAAATCTTGTGCTACGCCAGACTCGGGACTAACAGATGCTCCGGCTGAAAGACTTATTTCAGGTGTTAGAACTGTCAGGTCGGTTCCAAAAGGCATGCTGACAGATATGGTTTCCAGATCACTATCGATAACAGCATCACCTGCAGAACCTGCAATTTCAAAACTCAAAACTTCAGCCTCTGAGCTTGCACTTGCTGATACAGTAACAGTTACGGTCCAGTCTCTGATTGTAAAGCCATCTTCAGCAGTAACAGTAAATACTACCGGGCTTGTGAAATCCAGAGTGTCGTGAGATTCCGGTGAGGAAGTTGCCCCATCTGCAAGTGTTAATACAGCCACGAGGGAATCAAGTTGAGAATCCATTCCAAAAAGAATCTCTACACTGGCAGTTGCTGCCAGGCTATCCACAACTGAAGTAACAGTAACATTGTTCAGTAGTGTATCATATAGCATGATGGCTTCCAGTTCTGTATTATCACTTCCTTCAGGACTGGTTAATCCAAGGTTGTCGATATAATTCTGGTCGGCCACAAGCCACTCAGAATCAGTAGCGTTCGTTCCTGCAGATGCCAGCCAGTCAAGATTTCCACCGGTAACTGATATTTTTCTGATAAGAGTGTGGTTTGCAGTTCCATTAGTTACTCCGGCCACATCCCAGCCTGACCCAGGATCAGTTCCTTCATCCCCGACTTTATCAATTAAATACCAATTATCACCAAGTTTCCTGGCAAGACCCATGGCATCGTCACCATTAAAATAGGTGGCTGTGGTGCCAACAATGTCGGCAACAGCCTGAATTGCAGCATTGGCACTGGAGTTGCAGACTACAAATACTTCGCCATCTGCAAGACTGCCTTCAAGTATAACTTCATTTGATTGCCCTTCGTTCCAGTCTCCACCATTAGATATTCTCCAGAAAGCATAATCTGAAAGCTCAACAGTTTCGCCTGTAGTATTATAAATTTCAAGGGCTTTGTTACTGGAACTTCCTTCCACATATTCAGAAATAAACAGGTCCGGGCCTGTGGTAAATTTCCATGCACCATCACCAGTGACTCCAATGAAATTCAGATCCTTTCTGTCTTTAACAACTCCATTATCCCAGTCAATGTAGTAGGTCTTTCCACTTTCAATAGGCAGAGATGGGGTCAACATTATTTCATTATAATTTATTGTCAGACCGGCAATATCGAAAGTTTCAATTAAGGTACCATCTTCTTTCAGGTAGAAATTCCCGGTTCCCGCAAACACTTCTTCATCAAATAGTATTGTGAATGAAGCTCCAGCCGGAACAGTGGAAGAACCATTTACAGGAATGAGTTCATCTATTTTAGGGGTTAAGGTATCTACCAGGTA
>DAOWNN010000262.1 GCA_030642585.1 Bacteroidota bacterium
AAAAGCTCACGAGTGGGTTTTTGGGTGAGCCTTGCGGGTACGAGTAATTGAGTAAAATGGAATGTTGGAATAATGGAAGATTGGAATGGAATGAAGAAAATGGTCATACAGAAGTCATACGATGGTCAAGCAATAATATGACACGAGCCTGAGCGAGTGTATGACAATTGAAAGGCAGCGTAGCGAATTAAAATGCTGCAAGAAGAAGATCAATATCCCTGGAAATAATTCCAAACTTTTTGCCAACAAACTGACTGGTTAATAATCCATTGAATATATATACTCCTTTTCGCAGTCCCTGGTCTTCTCTCAATTGATTCTGAAAACCTCCTGAATCACCAATATTAAGCAAAATGGGTGTAAAAACATTACTCAAAGCAATGGATGCTGTGCGGGAAACCCTTGATGGGATATTGGACACTGCATAATGTATCACTCCATGCTTAACAAGAACCGGATTGCCAAGAGTTTTACACTCAGAAGTCTCTACACAACCACCCTGATCAATGCTAATATCCACAATCACTGACCCTTTTTTCATTGACCGAACCATGTCTTCAGTAATATAATAGCGCGGACCCTCATCCACAAGATGAACAGCTCCAATCACGACATCGGCAGATCTAAGAGCTTTTTCCAAAACATGTGGGTGAAAAATGGAGGTATGCATTCTTTGTCCTATATAATTCTGTAATCTGCGAAGTTTGTGTATAGATTTGTCAAATATTTTAACCGTTGCTCCCAATCCAAGGGCAGCCCTGGCAGCATATTCAGCGGCTGTTCCTGCTCCCAAAATTACAACCTCTGCAGGTGTGATCCCTGTAATTCCACCAAACAATACGCCTTTACCCTGGTGCGCATTACTTAAATATTCAGAAGCAAGAAGAATGGATGTTATTCCGGCTATTTCACTCATAGAACGTACTACCGGAAAACGGCCATATTTGTCCCTGATGTTTTCATAGGCAATGCCGGTAACTTTTTTTCTTATCAGTTCCCGGAAATAATTTTCGTTTTGTGTTGCAACATGAAGGGAGGAGAATATAATCTGGTTCCCTTTCAGCAATACAATTTCATTTTCAGAAAGGGAGGCAACCTTCAGCAATACATCAGATTGAAAAACCTCATTCTTACTATCGGTAATCATTCCTCCACACTCACTATAATCGGTATCTGAATAGCTGGCTTTCTCACCGGCTTTAGATTCAACTCTGACTTCATGCCCATTGTTTACAAGTAGCTCAACAGCCTCCGGGGTGAGAGCAACCCTGTTTTCATGTTCCCCGGATTCTCTGGGAATTCCAATTATTAAACTTTTGCTTCTTCTGGCTGTTTCTAACATTTCCTCCTGGGGAAGCAATCTACCCTTACCAAAATTTAATCCTGAGTTTTTGGTGGAATCTGACATGTTTAAATATAATTGTAATAACTAGTGTTTTGTAAAATACAACAATTCAATATCAATTTCAAATTGCTTTTCCCCCTGAAGCAGAAAATGACAAACGTCTTTCTCCCTGCGATATTACTTCGAGGTATACCTTTATGGCTGACTTCGGCAATAATGATTCTATTTTTTCAGGCCACTCAATAAAACAATATTGATCCTGGAAAAAATATTCCTCATAACCAAGGTCAAAAACCTCTCTAACAGTTTGAATTCTATAAAAATCAAAATGATAAAGCATACCGTGTTGAGAAGACTTATATTCATTGACCAAAGAAAAAGTAGGACTGGTAACAACATCCAGGACATTCAGCTCTTTGCAAACAGACTGTATAAAACTGGTTTTCCCTGCTCCCATTTCTCCATAAAAAGCAAATACTCCAGGCTCTGAAAAATATCCAAGAAACTTTTTTGCAGCTTCCTGCAAATCTTTAATGTTGTTTATTTCAATAATTATCATTGCAATTTGAAATTTTCTAACAAAATCGTATTCTCATATTGGGCGAACGAATATTTCGGGGCTGTCTCAAAACCTTTGAATATATCATTCCTGACGGAGCGAAGCGAAGATCAGGAATCCATAATGCTTTCATTATTAGCCAAATATGGATTCCTGCTTTCGCAGGAATGATTACACTAATGGGGTTTTGAGACAGCCCCTTGGTTTGTTCAATTACAAACTATTCTATAAACATAACCAAACCTATAAAACGTTTCAATTTTTTGGTGTCAAAACAACCAGGGGGATCAACATTTCCGGTAAAGATATTCCTCCATGTTGAAAAGTGTCTTTATAGTATTTTACATAATGATTATAATTGTTAGGATAAGCAAAGAAATCGTCATTGTTTGCAAAAATATACCGTGAACTTATATTGGCTTTTGGCAAACCCGCATTTTCCGGATACTTGATTTCAAACACTTCTCCCGGATTATAATTCAGGTTTCTACCAGTTTTATATCTAAGGTTGGCAGAGGTTTGCCTGTCCCCTATTACTTTTAGTGCTCTCTGAACCCTTACTGTACCATGATCGGTTGTAAGAACTACCTTGACCTTCTGGCCGGAAAGGTATTTTAGAACATCAAACAAATAGGAGTTTTGAAACCAGCTCAGGGTCAGGCTTCGATATGCTTTTTCATCGGCTGCCAGTTCTCTGATCATGTTTGATTCTGTTCTGGCATGAGAAAGCATGTCAACAAAATTATAAACCACTGCTATCAGGGGATGATTAAGATAGTTTATTAATTGCTCTGAAAATTTCTTCCCGGCGTCCAGGTTGGTTATTTTCTCATAATAAAATGAGGGGTTTTTTCCTGACCGGACTAATAATTCTCTCAGCAATTCTTTTTCGTACTGGTTCTTTCCCTTATCCTCATCATCGTTAAACCACCAATTTGGATATTTTTTTTGTATCTCTGCCGGTAACAAGCCTGAAAAAATAGCATTCCGGGCATATTGAGTTGCCGTAGGAAGGATACTGCAATAAAGCTCTTCTTTTTCTATCGAAAAGTAATCCTGCAGAACTGGAGTAATTGTCTTCCACTGATCATATCGTAAATTATCAATAAGCAGGAACACTACATTAGTTCCTTCGTCAAGTAAAGGAAATACTTCCTGCTCAAAAATATTGGGTGACATGAAGGGTGTTTTCATGGATCCATCGAACCAACCCAAATAGTTCTTCTTTATAAATTTTGAAAACTCATGGCTTGCCTCATTATTCTGCATCTGTATGACTTCATTCATTCCTGAAGTGTTAGATTTCTCGAGTTCGAGCTCCCAATGAACCAACTTTTTATAAATATCAATCCAATCTGAAATACTATCTGCCTGGTTTATCAATATCCCGATTTTTCCAAATTCAGTTTGATATGAACTAATAGTTTTTTCTGAAACCAGCTTTTTCTGGTCAATAAACTTTTTAATGGTCAGCAGAATTTGTTTCGGATTCACGGGTTTGATCAGGTAATCATCTATTTGAGCTCCAATTGCTTCTTCCATTATATTCTCTTCCTCACTCTTGGTTATCATTACCACAGGCACTTCCGGAATAAGATCTTTAATTTCGGGAAGGATATCAAGTCCCCCTCTGCCAGGCATATTTTCATCCAGGAAGATAAGATCCAGATCCTGCTCTTTTATTTTTTTTAATGCATCATCTGCATTGCTCGCCGTCAGAATTTCATATCCTTTCTCTTCGAGAAAAATAATATGAGCCTTTAGAAGATCAATTTCATCATCCGTCCAGAGTATTTTAATTTTCTTCATCTTAATGCCAGTAATTTTTTTACTATTATTTTTCACTAGTGTTCGGTAAATATAGCTTTATTGAGAAATTAGTTTTTTTTGTTTTAATCCTCCTTAAAATCAAATGCTTAGGTGAAGGGCTAAAGCCCAATTAAAACAGAATCAATATTTTGTATAATTGTTTCACCCCATATTCCATATTCAATTGTGTCTCCGATGTTTTTTGAAAAATCGTAAAGTAATATTTCATCTGTATATTCAGCTCCCCAAAAGTCTTTCCCGGTATAA
>DAOWNN010000097.1 GCA_030642585.1 Bacteroidota bacterium
CCTGAGCTCGTGAAGAAGACTGATTCTGAACCCAGTCTTTGAACGATTGCCTGATCCTGGCTGGGTGTGTCATAGTTTTGCATTTCAAATTTTTCTGAGTTGCCTGGATTTTTCAACCTGATAATCTTTGATCCGGATGAGATCCATAGGAGTCCGTTATGCCGGAGGATAGAATGAACCGGTGTTTGTATGGTTGGGTATGGATTTCTTACCCTGGCTTCACTGAAAACAAAATCAACAATCCTTATTCCGGACTCCGTACCAACATACAAACTGTTGGTCTTTACAGGGGATGGGTAAATTGTGTATATATAGGAATTTGCAATGATATATTGACTCTTTTTTTCCAGGATTTGGTACAATCCGATATTGGAAGCCACAAACAACTTATCCTGAAAGATTAAAAATTGCTTGCATTTAGCATCCAGCCCCTCCACCTTTTTAAACTCATGACCTATGGATTCAAGAACCAGGTTTTTTCTTCTTACATATTGGGTTTGAAATGTTTTTTTCGCAGGGACTGCAGACTTATTTTGTTTTTGTGGATCGTGTGTTGCCGGAGCTGGTTGAATTATTTCTGTTTCCTGTTCAGCCTTTTGCCTCTTTTTTTGAAAAAGCCGGGAAAATGGTTTTCTATTCTTTTGATCCTCCTTTGGAGGCTCTTCTTGTTGCTCATTTATTTCATTGCTTACCAACTTGTTTGTCTCACTCTCATTATTCAGTCCGGTATTTTTTGGATAGCTTGGAACCAGGACTTCCATAATTACCTCTGTTTCCTTGTAATTTTTCACCTCAGTCAGGTAAAACACACCTTCACTGGTGGAAATATAAAGTGTATTATTAAAAATAATCAACTGAGAAATATTGCCTTCAAGTCCCTGATATGAGTCAAATTTCAATACAGGTAAAGAAAGATCAACCCTGCTTGCACCAAATTCGTGTGTTAGCCATATCCCACCTTCCCTGTCCATACCAATGCTGTATATTTCATCATCCGGAAGACCGGATTGGTAGTTGAGAATATGATCGGTAGTACCAGTTTTTTTGTTGAAGATGATACATCCGCCGGTGAGAGTAGCTAATGCTACCCTGTTGTCTGTCAGACTAATTCCATCTGTCACTACTGCATTGAATAAGTAGTTCTCATCTTTGAGAATGAAATCTGAAAATTCTGAACCATCAAAAAGGTAGAGGAAGCTGTTATCTGTTCCAAGCAGGACATTGTCATTATCATAATCCATATAGAAAATTACGGACACATTGTCAAAAGACCTGCCATCCTCAACCGGGGTTAGATTGTCATTCGTTAGTACATGGAGACCTTTGCCACGAATATTAACAAATAAACTTTTCTTGTAGAAAAACACTCCTGCGTAAGGATTGGATGGTTTTGCCCAGACTGTTTCCAATGTCCTCATATGGTCCCTGTTGATTTTGGTAAGGCTGAATGAGGAATAAAAATAAATATCAGATTCTTTGAAAACTATTTTCTCAATTATTCCATAATCCAGATCCGGATCAGATATAGGAATATATTTATAGGATCCCAGCTCATTTCTGAACAAGTACCCGAAACTATTTTCCAGCCCAACAAAGATCCTGCTGGACACAGGATCATGTCCTATGGAGTGAGGCCTGATTTCAGGTTCCATAAACTCCCAGTCGTACCCATCGTAGCTAAGTATACCCTGCTGGTTTGCGAATAGCATGACTCCCTGGTCATCCTGAGCAATTGCAATATTCTGGTTATTGAGTCCAGGTGGGAGTTGGAAATTGGAAATATATGGTATTCCCTCCTGAGCCCATATAGCATGATCCGGAAAAAAAAACCCTCCCAGAGTAATTATTCCAAGAATGAATAGTTCTTTAAACCTGTTTTTCTTACTATTTAGCATAAAAAAATGAAATCAATAATCCAATAACATCATGTATTTCGTGGAAAATTACAGTTTCAAACTCAAGCCAATTCCAGTTTATCCAGTGCAGCAAAATTAACAGGATTATTCATGTATTTTGCTTCAGGCGTATAAAGAAAATCGATCGTTTCCTGGTAGTGTTCAATGATTTTTCCCCGCACCATTTTTCTCAATGAATTGAGAAATTCATTTTCCATAGTGAATTCCTGGTCAAGTACAGCAATGGTTGAAGGTATCCATCTTTGAGGAAATAAATCCTCGTATTTGCCACCTGTCCGGTATTCATAAATTTCAGACTGTATAAGTTTTAATATAGTTTTTTTGCCTTCTTCGGTTTTGACAGATAAACTTTTTTCTTTAAGAAATCTATTCAATGCCTCTTTGTCAGGAACAACAAGTATGCTTGTGTATGGATTCTGGTTGTTATAAACTATGCACTGCAGAATATAATCTGACTGATCGCTTATGGATTCTTCGATTCCTTCAGGGCTGTATTTTTCGCCGTCCCCCGAAATCAAAAGGCTTTTAAACCTTCCCATCACATATAAAAAACCATCTTCATCCAGGTAGCCTAAATCTCCGGTGTGCAGCCATCCATCCTTAATTGTTTCCCGGGTGGTAATTTCATTTTTCCAGTATTTTACCATCACATTATCTCCCTTAACAAGTATCTCCCCTTTCACTCCGGTTTCCAACGATTTCCCATCCTCATCACAGATCTTAATTTCCATATTTTTGACTGGAACACCTGAAGATCCTAATTTATGAGTTTGAGGGGCATTGATGGAAATAATAGGGGAGGCTTCCGACAGCCCGTAACCCTGGTAAATAGGAATACCAATTGCATAAAAGAATTTTTGCAATTGAATGTCGAGCAGAGCTCCGCCACCAACAAAATATTCCATTTGTCCTCCCAATTGTTCTCTGATTTTTTTGAAAATAATTACATCATAAAGCTTCATCATGGGCAGCTTTAAAAATAGCAGACCGCCTCCTTTTCTATATCCATCCTTATTATAGGCATAATTTAAGCTTAGTGCATGTTTAAATAATTTCTCAATAAAAGCCCCCTTATCGCGAATCCCATTTTCAATATTTTTCATGATGTTTTTTGCAAAGGAAGGAACGCTCAACATAATTTGGGGTTTTACTTCCTTCATATTGACGGAAATATTTTTAACAGTTTCAGTGGGAGTATCTCCTACCTTAAGTGCAGCAACACTGGCACCTTTTCCCATGAATGAATATATGCCTGCGGTATGAGCAAATGAATGATCCCATGGCAGAAACAAAAATATTTTCCAGCCTGGAGGTATACTCAAAATGGAATAAGCCTGCTGAATATTTGCGTAATAGTTCAGATGGGATAATACAATTCCTTTGGGTTCTGCAGTAGTTCCTGAAGTATAGCTTATATTGGCATAGTCATTTTCCTGAATGGATGTATAGACTTTCTCAAATTCGTTCCTGTTCTCTTTCAGGTATTCTGCTCCACTTTTCTTAAGCTCTGAAAACAGTAATTCTTCTTTACCAGCATCATTCATATTGTCCATAAGGATCACTTTTTCAAGATCAGGGAGATCATTGATGACTGATTTTACTTTTTTATGCAGGTTTTTTGACACAATGATCATCCTGGCTCCACTATGCTGAAGTCTGAATTTTAGCTCTGATTCGTTTAAAAGAATAGAGAGGGGAACATTTATAGCTCCAGTATATAAAATACCCAGTTCACTAACCAGCCGGTCATTGCGACCTTCTGAAAGCAAAGCAATGCGATCTCCTTTTTTAATGCCAAAGTTTAACAGACCACTTGCAAATTGATGAACCTGTTCTCTAATTTCTTTATAGCTGGCAGCTTCAAACTTATCCATCTTTTTTTCCCACAAATAGGGATTGTTTTTAAACATTTTCACACTATCTTCAAAAAACCGGATTATTGTTTTCATGGGTTTATTATTTAGCTCTAAGGTATAATATTTTGACTTTCCAATTTTCTATCCCTCAGGGATGATTATTTGGTGATAAATGCTGGTTGTTCAAAGGTTTTGAATGCCAGAGTCAGTATCCCAATTGGCCTTGAATTTTGTGAGAGGGTAAGAAATTGTTATTTTTGTATAAACTTACATTAAATAAATTTGCCATGAGAAGTCTCCTTGTTTCCTTATCCATTGTATTATTATTACTTCCTTCATGTAATTTCGTCAAAAAGAAAGGTTGGTTTGGAACGGGCAGGGCTGCAGAGGCTGCTATGCAGATTAGGATGGACAGCATACGTGTAGCTGATTCCCTGGCAAGGGTAAGGGCAGCAGAGCTTGAGTTGGAAAGGGAACAGGCGATTCAGGATTCATTGTTGATGCTTGAGGAGGAAATGAATTACTATGCCTATCAATACAGGTATCACATCATTGTGGGCAGTTTTATTACGCCTGAATATGCACTTGACCACTCTGATTTTTATTCTTCCATGGGATATCAAACCCAGATTATTGAGGGAATAAATGGTTTTGATCTTGTATCTGCAATGGGTTTGGATGATTATTCACAGTCGCTATATCAGCTTGAAAATTTTAAAGACACAGTTGATATAGAATCATGGTTATATATTTTTCCTGAATAAATATTGCTTAGTGTCATATCAACATGACAATAGGTAACAATAGGATTGACATGACATTAGATTGTTTTCTTTTTCTTGAGAATTGAAAAAATGGAATATGCAATTTCCTTTTTTTTCAGGGCAGCACAGTTGTATGTAATATCAAATAATGATTCCTGTTTGATATTTTTTGCAAATTGCATCATGAAGTGAATTCTTTTTCGATCGTAATCCTTCATGAATTTTAATGCGGCATTTTCTTTTAAGTTGTGGGTTTCCATTACTTTTCTCAATCTCCAGTCTGTGGGTGCGGTAAGTCTTATATGAAGGGTGTTTTTCAAATCTCTGCAGATGGCAGCACCTCCTCTGCCAATAATCACCACTTTACCATTTTGTCCAATTGATCTGATTGCGATTTCTACGGCTTTATAAATTTTCATGTCACTTACGTAGAATTTTGAAATTGTTGTTAGCATCCCGTCAATTATTCCTTGTTCGTTGTATTTAAAAAAATAACGAAGTTCAGAAGAAGGGATACCCAGTTTTGAGGCCGATTCTTGCAGTATTTCCTTACTTACACATGTCCATTTTTCCTTTGTTTTTTCATTGATCAATCCAACCAACTCCCTTGCAATTGGTTTTGCAGGACAACCAAGTTGCCTGGAAATAGTTACGACAGTACCAAAGGCTTGTTTTTGTTTTTGTTTTTCCAAAATACGGTCCCTGGCATATTTACTTATTATGATACTCATTATTGATAATAGCTTAAAAAGTGACAATTTTCTCATATAAGTTACTCAAATATGAGAAGAAAACCAAGTTATGATCGATGAATTTTAGTAAGATAAATGATCTGAACCGACAAGAGAACCGGGATTGGAAGGAAATTACTTTATGATTGTCTCGGATCTGTCAGGGCCTACCGAAATAATTTGAATTGGTACTTTTAGTTCATCTTCAATGAATCCTGTATAGTGTTTTAATTGTTCGGGCAGGTCAGAAAATGTTGTAATTCTGCTCAAATCATTTTGCCATCCCTGGAATTCGGAATATTCAGGTTTGAGACTAGTGCTTATTTCAAATGGGAACTGAGAGCCCGGAAATCCTGAATCTTTGTAGTTTGTGCAAATCATGATTTTATCAAAACCTGTCATAACATCCGCTTTTGTCATGATTAATTGTGTGACACCATTAAGCATTATCGAATATTTCAGTGCTACCATATCTAACCACCCACATCTCCGGGGTCTTCCTGTAGTTGCTCCAAATTCATTTCCATTTTTCCTTAATTGTTCTCCAATATCATTTATTTGTTCCGTTGGAAAGGGACCACTTCCCACCCGGGTGGCATAAGCCTTAAAGATTCCATAAACCTCTCCAATTCTTCCGGGAGCTACTCCAAGTCCGTTACAGGCACTGGCACAAACCGTGTTGGAAGAAGTTACAAAAGGATAGGATCCAAAATCAATGTCAAGGAGGGTTCCCTGTGCTCCTTCAGCAAGTACAGCAATATCTTCATTCAGGTATGAATTGATAAGATATTCACTATCAATAATCCTGAATCGTTTGATCGTTTCAATGGAATCCAGCCATAAGCGTTCGTAGTTATTTAACTCTTCTTCATAGTCATAGTCAAATTGCCGTAGAAGAGAAATATGTTTTTTTTTCAGGTTTTTGTATTTTTCCTGAAAGTCAGGGTTTACCACATCGCCGATTCTCAGACCATTTCGTCCGGTTTTATCCATATAGGTTGGACCTATACCCTTCAGGGTTGACCCAATTTTTGTTTTTCCCTTTGCAGCCTCTGAAGCAGCATCCAGGGCTCTGTGTGTTGGCAATATTAGATGAGCCTTTCTGGAAATAAACAAATTTTTTGTTAGTTGCAGACCAATTCCTTCCAGCTCTTTTATTTCTTTATAAAATATCAGGGGATCAATAACTACTCCGTTCCCTATGATGTTGATTTTTTCAGGATGATGGATTCCTGACGGAATGGTATGTAGTACATATTTATTACCATCAAATTCAAGTGTATGTCCGGCATTTGGCCCTCCCTGGAATCTGGCAATCACATCATACTTTGGTGTAAGTACATCCACAATTTTACCTTTGCCTTCATCCCCCCATTGAAGGCCTAAGAGAACATCCATTTTCATGATTATTGGAATTTCTAAGCTTTAAAATAACGTGATTTCGATGTAGAAAAAACCATAGCTTTTAATAACATCCAGATAATCAATAACCCCTGGCTTTAGCCTGGGGAAATTCAATTGTACTAAAAAGTGAAATTTAAATAATTTTGTAAATTATTATCAAATTACAAAATTATTTAAATTTCAGATGCTAATATTTATTATTTAGCCCCGCCCTAAAGGACGGGGTTATTGATTATTATCTGTTTAAGCAAAGCCTTATATCTAACTCACGTTAAAATAGCATTGCAAGGTACAAATTCTTTCAGTAAATTGTTTGTCCTTCCCGGGACTAATTCAAACAAAATAACCTCCTGGCAGGAGGTTAATTGGGCTTAGAGATTTATTCTTCTATTTATTTATTTTTTAGTTTTTTCCTCTTCCTTAACACCATAGATATACAGGGAGTGGTACAATGGCTTAAAATTGTTCAGATCACAGGCAGTTTTTATAATTTCATGGATCCTGGGATCACAAAACTCGATGACATTTCCAGATTCGGTATCAATCAGATGATCATGTTGACTGCAATGGTATGCTTTCTCAAACTGTGCAATATTTTTCCCAAACTGATGCTTGATAACCAGGTTGCAATCAAGCAGAAGTTCAATGGTGTTATACAGAGTGGCCCGGCTAACTCTGTAATTTTTATTCTTCATGAATATGTAGAGTGATTCTATATCGAAATGCCCGTTCCTGGAATAAATTTCATCAAGTATGGCATATCTCTCGGGAGTTTTCCGGTGTCCTTTTTTTTCAAGATACTCTGTAAAAATTTGCTTTACGGTTTGTTTTGTATCTTCTCTTATCATACATCAGTAGATTAAAAATTTGGGCTTAAATTTAATCAATTTATTTAAAAATAAGATATTATTTAGAATAATTTTAAAAAACTAAGTGCCCACAATCTCCTCACGTTTAACAGAATCGACGCCTTTTATTTTACTCAGATTTAGAATAAGGTTGTTTAAGTCAGCGGTATTATGAACATATAAATCGACAAGACCTTCGAAAATTCCGTCATGAACTTCAACATTCAGAGAACGAATATTTACACTCAATTGTTGGGAAATAATTTCAGTGATATTCCTGATCATTCCTATTTTGTC
>DAOWNN010000292.1 GCA_030642585.1 Bacteroidota bacterium
TGCTCTATCAGGGTCATCTGTACTCCATCCATAACTCCGGATTTTTCCTTCCTGTACAAGCTTCTCCAATTCTTCACGAGTTTCACCTGCATCTTCAATGGAATAATCATTAGCATGAAATTGATATAAATCAAGATACTCTCTTTTTAGTTGTAATAAACTACCCTCAATCGCTTTGCGGATGTACTCAGGGCTACCATCCAGACCACCGGTCCATTGCTTTTTGCCGGCATCGAATACCATTCCAAATTTACTTGCGATAACAACTTTATTCAGGTGACCGGCCAATGCTTTACTTAATATTTCTTCAGAATGCCCTGTGCCGTAAATATCAGCGGTATCAAAGAAAGTTACTCCCATATCAAGGGCCTTGTGAATGGCACGAACAGATTCATTATCATCTACCTGGCTCCATCCCAGCGGAATTCCTTCAGTGCTGGAGAATGGGCCTCCAATTGCCCAGCATCCCAGGCCGAGGGCACTCACTGGTATGCCGGATTTACCTAAATTTCGTGTGTGTTTTGCTACCATAATAATTCAAATTTGTTTGTTATTATCCAAATATACAAAAACCAGGCTTGAAAATTAATTTTTTTTGGCACGTGCAAGATCTACTTTAAACTTAGATAGTTCCTCCAAAATCGAGCCTGACCTTTGTTGCCAGATCATTAATTAATGATAATACTTTTCGGATAGTTGTTTGTTCAATATTCGTTAATTGATTAATATCAAGTATGTTAGATGGGTCTTTCCCTTCGGAAAGGCAGGTGGTCTGTAATCGGAGCCTGGTTTCCATCAGGATACCATAGGCTTCTGTAATTTCATCAATAAGATCATCTGGCATATCCTCAGAATTCCTTAATTTTTTAAGCCTGTTCAAGGTATTTGTTTCAGTAATTAAGGCTCTTAATGCATATAACCTTGCAAAACCGGCAACCGGCATGAGCAGTTTCTTAATATCAACAAGATTAGAGTCGGGTGTCTCATGTTCTCCAAGGATTTTTCCAAAGACACTTAGCGGTGACTTAAACCTGATAATTTCCTGTGAAAGGTGATAGAAGAATACGGCTTTCCCTTTTGCAATTTTATTCAGATGTGCCCTTAAATCATCTGAAAAACTGCTGTTGCCGTAAATCGCCCTGAAATCAAAGAAAATATTTACATCCATAAGACTTTGAGGGTCGCTGTTATTAACCCATAAACTGAATTGTTCCTTCCATTCCTTCAAAGATTTAATCCACTGAGGGTTACTTGCCATAACATTGCCTTTGCAATAATTATAACCAACAGTGTTCAGGTCAGCTGTTATCCTCTCTCCCAATCTTCTGAAATATAATTTTGCCGCTTCATTATTTTTAAATTGCTCACTTATAATAAATCCGTTATCCTGATCTGTGCAAAGGGTCTGCTCCATGCGTCCCTGGCTTCCCATTGCAATAAAACAAAAATCGCATGGGGCTGCTCCCTCATTTTCTATAGCCATCTCAATAATCCTGACATTTATAGAATCAGAGAAAGTAGATATTAACCTTGTTAGATTTCCGTGCCTGGCCCCACTACATACAAGCAATTCGATAATTCCATTCATCCTATGATAAATATCCTTGAGTTTACTGGCACTCTCCGCCTTATTCATTTCGTTGAATAGCTGAGCTATAAGATTCTGTTGTACTTCAAGAAGGTTCTTGTATTCAAGCAACCCAATGCATTTTCCCTCTGTATTATTTACCTGCAAATAAGATATTCCATGCAATATGCATGTTAGAATGGCTTCATGAATGAGGCAATTTTCAGATACTGAAACAACAGGAGCCGACATGATGGACGAAACAGGAGCGTTTAATTCTATCTGTTCAGACATGGCCCTGTTTAGAAAATCTGAAGCAGTTGCAATACCTATGATCTGTCCTTTTTGTTTAATAAGCAATGCCGATTTGTTTTTCCTTTTCAAAAGATTTACTGCCTCTGATACTGGATAATCAAGATTACAGCTAAGGTAATCTCTTGTAAGATGGCTTACAGACTGGTTCATAAGTAAAACAGACGATTGTATTTCATCCTGCAACACCTTGCTATGCCTGTTAATAATTCTGCTCCTGGAAAGTTCGTTAACTACTATTATGTAGCTATAATCATTATTATACCTGACCTTTGAGACTGATAATAATACTTCAATGGTATTGGTCCTGGATTTTATAATGGTTTCAATTGTGACTGATTTTCCCGGATCCCTGAAAGAATCAGTTATACTTTGCCAATCAAGATCAAATAGATCCTCTATCCTTTTCTTACTCAATTCATTCCGCTGAGATCCTGAAAGATCCAGGAATTTCTGGTTTGCATAAATGATCCTGTTTTCTGCCATCATAAGGGTGCCGATGGTAGATGCTCCCACCAGTGTTTTATACTTCTGTTGAGATAGAAGCAGCTTATGCTCAGCTTTCTTTCTTCGGTATTCTATAGTCATACTTTGTCTTATAATATAGAGTAGGGCAAATGCAATTATTATGATAATTACAAATGCTATCCGGTTCAATCTCTTTTCAAGTATTTTTATTTCCTGTTGTACATCTTCAAGATATATTCCTGTTCCTATGATCCATTTCCATTGTGAAAAACCTTTTACGTATGATAATTTTGGAACAATAAGTGTTGTATCGTCCTTCCATTGCCAGATATAATTAATATAACCTTCTCCTTTTTCACTTACTATTTCCGCAGCATCAACAAATAGCCGCTTCCCCTGGTGGTCCTTAAAATTAGAGAGATCGGTACCATTAAGCTCCTGTCGGTAGGGATGCATTACCATAAATGGCCGCATATCGGTAATCCAGAAATAATCTTTTTTTTCATCCCCATACCTCATTTTTCCAATCCTGGAAGCAGCAAGTTGCATCGCTTCCTCCCTGCCAATACGACCGGCACGATATTCATTATAGTACTCCTCAATAAGGCTCCATGCTGTATTTGTAAGTTCACTTATCATTTCTTTTTTATTTTCCATCAAATTCTTCTCAAAGGAAGGAATAATAATTACATAGAATGAAATGATAAATAATAAAATGGCCAGTATTGATGGCAATACTATACTTAAAAAGAATTTTCGTATGTCCCTGGCATTCATTGCTGGGTAAATAGTAAATATTTTAATTCAAACCTAAAAAGTGCCTGTCCATAAAGTCAGGAGTTTGAACTAGAAAGTTCAAACTCAAGGCGTGTGATAAATCTAAACCGCAGTCCCGAAAATCGGGATGAGGATTTAGATTTTGAGCAACAA
>DAOWNN010000066.1 GCA_030642585.1 Bacteroidota bacterium
AGGCCCTCCACGAAGGCTTAAGCCAAAGCCCACATTATTATATGTACTGTTAGTAATTGAATAGCTTAAACTGGTAGTAAGAAATCCTCCGGCCTTGACATTTGCCGACATGGTAACAGATTCCCATAATTTTCCGTCCTCGATTAATGTTTTTGAAAGTAGTCCAAACCCAATATTATCATTTAACTGAAAAGATCCACCAATATATACTTTAGTAGGAAGGTAGGTAGTAAATGGATCGTAAGTGTCTACAGGATTAAATATGGTCATTAGAGTATCGGAAAATTTTTCCAGAGCATCATCAAAAGTACTTGTATCTCCTGCAACCAACATGGAACTTACATCTATACCTGTAAATTCATAAGTTCCCTGAACCTTTAAATTTGTGACATCTTTTTTCCATTTAATAAACCCAAGATCAATAACACTGGCTGATACAGAGAACTGGTCGTTTATTTGGTAAACTGCCCCCAGATCAATTCCGAAGCCAGGATTACCAAAATTAAAAATCATTCCTTCATCCGGATCCGGAATATACAGGGAGTCAATATAGCCGGTTTCAGGATCATGAAAAACTTCAACCGGATAACCAAAGTTTAAATTAAGATCAGCATTTACAGTATGGGAAAACAAATTCGATTCATCAATTTCCAGTCTTAATCCATTATTTTGTAATGATACATTAGCATTCCCAAAAAGCAGCTTCGCTTTAACGCCAATAAATAAACCTTCAGCAAATTCCCTGGAAAAACCGAATCCTATTTCCCGAAAGTAAGTTGCACTTTCCGACAAACTGGAAAGATCAACAGATGAATTTATAAAGTCTTCATTCCCCTTTAATACCAGTGTAGCCAAATCCTTTGGAAAAGAAAAATGGCTGTACATTCTGTCTGCAACATCTAAAAAGAAATAATTATCTCCTGCCGTGAAGCCAAAACTCAATAAACTCACATATATTTCAGGGGAAATTCGATTTACCGGTTTTAATTTCCCAATAAACTCATCGATATTATAAGTGGGATGTAATATGCTAATTAGGGAATCGCCGTATAAACCGGTTCCTTTAAAAATAATATCTTCGAATCCAACTGAATTATTATTTATACCCAGGTAGGTAGAATTTATACCCGGAATTCCGAAATAGCTATTACAATCACCCTGCAATGCCGGGTTCATAAACCTGGATTGGGGAACTCCCATATAATACATGGTTTGATTTTGCTGGGCTAAAGTTACAGAGGACCATGCGATAAAGATTAGAAAAATATAAACACCTCTGCTTTTTTTTGAAAAAAACATATGCCGGTTAAAATTTCTTAACATGCTGATACTTTTTGAGGTTTATTAAACTATTCAATGTTCAGTTCCAAGCCTACAGCCAATTTAAATTCAAAAGTATAATCGGTATAAAATACAACTTCCTGGGCTCCATTGCCGGTAGTTTTGAACCATGCCTGAACTATCAGGTTTTCTGATTTCTCTAAATTCTCAAGCATAGTTTTATCCAACAATATTTTTACTACCGGAGCCTGGATTAGTTCGTTAACCCTGCCATTAGCATCAACGGGAGCTGCTGAAACCAATTCCGGGACATCAATAGCAGGATATTCAATATTATTCACCGTATCAAAAGGAATAATTTTGAAGTCAATTTCTAAAGGAAAACCATTGGTTGCAGAAAAATATAAGCTTATTTCCTCAAAGTTGCTCAAGTCAGATTCCCCGCCTGGATCTTCCGGGTAAAAGGGATTGTCAGTGGTATCTCTCAAGCTCAAATCCTGGATCTTTAAAGAAGCTGGGATCTCAACCTCCAGGTCACCAATAATTTCACTTGTACTCATTATAAAATTGTCTCTAATGCCAGTAGCTCCATCAGGATTCATTTTCACTTCTCCAGAATAATAAAGAATTTCCGGTCTTAGCTCAATCAATTTAACAATAGAGGAGTTATCCCTATTGAATTCCATTGAACTTTCCACCAGAGGATCATCACGATCTTCTAATTTTTCAATTGAAACCACAGGAGCATCTAAATCCTGTCTTCCTCCTTCCGGGGTTTCTCCCCATAAATCTAATTCAAGATTTGCAGGAACCCCAATGCTATTAGTATATGGAATCCAGATTTTGGGATCTGTGAATGTAATTGTCCCTGTAATTTTATCTAAAATATCTCCCAGGTCAATTTCAAGAGAATCCAGGTCAATTGTAAAGTTTTGTTCTCCAAAATATCCTTCAACATAATCAAAATTAATATTTGTCATGGTATAGTCCATAACGAAAGAATCGGTAAAATTGAAACTTACCATGCTTCCCGAAGAGGTAATTTCTACCATAAACTTAAAAGGAATTTTATTATAAGCTTGTCCTGGATCTATGGTAAAATCTAATAAGGCCTCGGCCAATGAAAGTGTTCCACTGGCTGAACCTCCTGATGAAATGGGGATAGCATATTTTAATGTATCATCGTTTAATTCTCCTGTAGGAAGTATAAAATTTACCCGTACATTTTCATTGAAACCAGAAGTCATATTATAATCAATATCCCCTGAAGCCATTTCAACATAAGTAACTTCAGTACCGGGGTCAACATCTATATCAATAGTATCAGTTTCCATAAAGAATACCTGGTCAGGAAGTACGGCCGTTCCAGAAGATACCACCAGATTTTGTGTGCTTAAAGAAATTAGGATAAGGTCGGTAAGATCGACAAATACATTTCCTGAACTCCCGGGAGAGGTGAAATCCACAATATCAAAATTCAGGTCATTGGTAAGGTTCCCGCTTACATCAACTGTTTGCGTTTGGCTACCCATAGATGGAATTGCATTAAAAACAAAATTACCACCTACCTGAGAATTGTCAGATGTATTTCTCAATACCAGTGTAAAAGAAACTTCCACCGGTAATTGATTGGTAATATCAATACTGATCTTTCCACTGTCTACCATTACCTGTGTGAAATTGGGAAAAGGAGTCATATTAAAATTCCCGGTATTGGGAGCAGGTATCACTGGAAATATAGCATTAGTCTGATCTCGTGCCACCAAAGTATCCCTGGTTACAGAATCAAAATTAAGGGAAATAAGATTCAATGTTAAGGATCCATCGTAACTAAAATCATCTATGTATACACTTCCCAATGTTGCTGTTTTTGATTGAGGGGTCTGATCGGGAATCTCAATTACATCGCTTACGTTGTAAGTAAATAGAGAATCCTGCCTGTACATTAGTTTAATGGTACCATCAGGATTTACAACTATTGTATCTTCTTTGGCTTCAAAACTGTCTCCCAGGGTAAGAGATCCGGTAATGGCTGGAAAAATGAATTTGGGGCTCAAAGAGATTTCTTTTGAAAGAGTGTCAAAGTCGTATTCTTCTTTAACACATGAAGTTATAATCAGGATAATGCCAGCGAATACCCATGCCAAATGAAAGCTTTTAAAAGAACTCATGGTTTTATTTTCTTAATATCGATAGTTAATTAACTAATTTACGGAATAATTATATAAAAAGTTGTCTTCACCGCCAACAATTAAGTTAAATTTATTACTTGAGTTTCTGAATTTCCCTATAGAAAATAATGTTTGACCTGAAAGTGGGAAATTGCTATAGAGTTTCCCATCGTTATTGAAAAGAAATATTTGATGGTCCAGATCAGAAACTATCCCAATTTTTTTGTCCCTTGAAGAAAAGGAAAAAATAATTGGTTTAAGTTTTATTTCATTT
This sequence comes from Bacteroidota bacterium, assembly GCA_030642585.1. Taxonomy (GTDB): domain Bacteria; phylum Bacteroidota; class Bacteroidia; order Bacteroidales; family VadinHA17; genus JAYEGO01. The sequence goes on from DAOWNN010000066.1 coordinate 3,727, forward strand.
TTAAATTCATAAGAAAACTTTTCTTTCCCCTCAGAATTATAAACCACCAGTTTTTTCCCGTCTACAAAAATAAACTCCTTTGATCCGGTTCCATCCAGATTTATGTAAGTAAAGAAATGGTTGGAACTGAATTTTGTGATTTGCTTCTTCTCCACCTTTCCTTCCAGATCAACAAAACAAATGGTTCCATCTGCTTGAGTGGTAACAAAACCTCCCCCATCACTCCGGTTAACAAATAAAATATTTTGATTTTTTGGCTTCTCTATACTTTCTTCAACGGAAACACGTATATTCCCCCTCCGGTTTAAAATATAAAGTTTGTACTGATCTGAAAAAACAATATAATCTTTAGCTCCCGCTCTAATATGCTGGATATTTGTCTTGACTATGGATTCTGTAATGGGAAATGACCATCCATTTACCGTTTTGCCTTCTTTATCAAACAAATATATTTTCTTATCATTTCCTGCCAGGCAGTATCTATAATTTCTGTTTTTTTCATAGTCAAACAAGGCCAGTCCGTTTGTTGCTTTAGCTCTTAACTTAACAAGAAATTTTTCAACATAATTCCCATTCCTGTCTATCAGGTAAATGTGATTTTTGGTATTAAATAACAATTGCAGTTTATTATTTTTATAGAAATCTATCTGAAAAATTTCACTTATTATTTTTCCCGGGATATTGATTTTCCATATAATTCTTCCGGTAGAATTAATCAGATAAATATTATTTTTATCATCCTGTATAAAAATCTCTTTATCCCCTGTATTATGATTAGCAACAAAAACAGGCTTTGACATTAGAGTTGTATCCAGTAAACTTTCCCATTCTGTTTCTGCTTTTTCTTTATAAACAGGCTGGTACTTTAAAACGAAATTGTTGTAAATCATAGTATTTTCAACACTAAATTGAAACCCAATTGCCTGTATTTTTTGTAAAGTTTCTCTATGTTTTTTTAAGCCATCTGCATATTCTTTATTTAGTATTTTTCTGAAAATATTAGCAGACCTTGGCACATGGGAATAAAAGAAAAAGTTCGACTTCGAAGAAAGTGTCTCCAGGAAATTCCGGTATTCAAAATCATTTATCAATGTTTGTTGCAAAACCTGATAATGAATAAAGTTGGACAGGGACCTGGTAGAATTTCCAAATACCAAATAAGTACCCACAAAACTTAAATGGGTAAAATCATAGTTTTCAAAAAACCCACCAAATAAAAGTTCAGGTATTTCAGATGATGGAAGTGTGTAAATTGGAAATTGGATAGCCTCATCAATTTCAACCATCTCGATCAGATCATCTAAAATTAAAGAATTTTTATTCGAATAATTTTCGAGGTAGTGAAGAAAATGTTCCCGGGCCTGACTTATACTTTTAACTCTGAATAATGCAAAACTATTCTCCCTGAAAGATATATTTCTAATATCTGTATGAGCCAAAGCTACTTCACTCTCTAATATTTGAAGAAATAATTTCCTTGGTTCTACCCCCAGTTGAATTTCCAGTTTATCCAATTTGGATTTATATGCATGAAATTCATTTTTATCTCTCAAATATTTTTCCCTGTTGCTAAAAAACTTCTCAAAATCACTAATCCCAAAAGCCATGTAGTTTATGGTATTGTCAGGAAGTACCTGGTCAACATTTAGTTTTTGTGCAGATTGGCCGATAAAAATATTTAAGTAATTGTTGGTGGAATCACTACTAAAAGAAAAACCATTCAATAAAATTGCATCATTCTTTACGTGAAGGTCAAGCTCTGCCCAATTCGCAAATGAACGTAATTCTATCAATTTCCCTTTCATACTTTCATTTAAAAACACTGATAAAAACCGTGGGAAATCATCAAAATTAATGTACAAATTTGCTCCCGCATTTCTTCCGGCTGTTTTATTTACCTGAACAAAACCTTTTTGGTTGAAAATATTTTGCTCAAGATCTAGCTGTCGTATAGCGCTTTCAACAAGTATTGGCGATGAGCTAAACAAAAATACTCCTTTATGCAAGGAATATACATATCTCCTATTTCCTCCCCGGGCTGATATTTCTCCTATTGTAACTTTCTGATAATCTCTTTCTTGAAATGTATTATTAGTTTTTAATGCATCCCGGATTACATTGTTTACAAAAGCGAAGCTAACATTAGGTGAAAGATTCATTAAAAACAGCAATTCAATATCCTTCTTTCCTGTTTGATGCAGGCTTGTTAAAAAAGTCTTATCCCCAAACAGATCTCTAAATTCACGATTTGATAATAATAATGAATCAATAAAGATGATACTACGATCGGCCTTGTAAAGCTTTTCCAGCTTCATCAATTGCTCCCATATCAGGTTCTCTTCCCTGATTTGAGATGATAAACGGCTGTAACTCGAGGCCTCAATGATCAAAGAAGCATCCAGGGGAACGGCTTTATACGGATTCTCCTGAACTCCAAACCTCCCCCTTAATAGAATATAGCCTATGGTAAGGATAGCTATAAGAATAAAAACCAATAGAATACTCCAAATTTTCTTTGTCATCGGATTAAATGAAAACAGTTCGCCTCAAAAATATAAAATTAAGCTCAACTTTAAATATCAATCTGCTATTCAATAATTTCAATAATTAAGAATACCGCTCCTTTATTGAGGAATTAAATTCACTTTCAGATGAATTTTAGACTTTCCTGAAATTAAATTTTTCAAATTATCATTCCGTGGAATACTTTTTGTAGTATGTTAAGATTCACTGATTTTTTAATCTTGAAGCCAGAATGAATCATTTTGCAAAATCATTTTTCTTCATACTATTTATGCTGATATATAATGTTTCTGCAGGGCAGACTATTAGAGTATTGGATCAAATTTCCGGAAATCCGGTACCCGAGGTTGCTATTTTCAACCTGGGAATGAACAAATCTGTTATATGCAACGATAAAGGAGAAGGTTCCCTGGAAGTTTTTAATATTGCTGATACAATACTATTGCAACATCCAGCTTACAAAAGGATATCTGTTACAATAAACCAGCTTGAAAAAATGGGATATGTTATTCATCTCGAGAAGGATGTTAGAATGCTGGATGAATTTGTACTTATTGTAAATCGCTGGGAACAGGAAAAAAAAGAAGTCCCCAACAAAATAAGCATTATTTCCCGGGCAGATGTTCAACTATACAATCCTCAAACAGCTGCAGACCTACTAAGTATTAACAATGCTGTATTTTTACAAAAATCTCAATTGGGCGGAGGAAGTCCTATGATACGTGGGTTTGCAGCCAACTCAGTACTTCTGGTAGTTGATGGAATACGAATGAATAATGCCATATATCGTAGTGGGAACCTGCAGAATGTCATTTCTCTCGATCCTAATATTATTGAACAATCTGAGGTAGTTTACGGGCCGGGGTCTGTAGTTTATGGAAGTGATGCTCTGGGTGGAGTTCTGGATTTTCATACTCTAAGTCCAAAATTATCCACAGGCAAACAGCCCTATCTTTCTCTAAATGCTATGACCAGGCTTTCTTCTGCCAATAATGAAAAACTTGGACATTTTGATTTAAATTTAGGATTCCAAAAGTGGGCTTTTTTATCCAGTATCAGCTATAGTAATTATGAAGATTTAAAAATGGGTTCTAAAGGACATCCGTCATATTTGAGAAATGAATATGCATCCAGAATTGATGGAAGAGATACTGTGTTGCTAAATGAAGATCCCAGCTTACAGAAATTTTCGGGTTACTCCCAGATAAATTTTACTGGGAAAGTGAGATTTATGCCTAAAAAGAAACTTAATTTTAATTATGCTTTTCATTATTCCAACACTTCGGATATTCCAAGATATGACAGGTTAATTCAATATGATGATGATAAACTAAAATATGCCCAATGGTATTATGGTCCGCAAAAATGGTTTATGCATTTCCTAAATGGTAATTTTGAGCAAAAAACTATCCTGTACGATAATGCAAAACTAAGTCTTGCATACCAGCAATATGAAGAAAGCAGACATAACCGAAAACTTTATGAAATAGATCTATCCCATCGCTTTGAAAAGGTTGATGTCTTTTCTTTAAATTATGATTTAAATAAGAATCTTGGAAATTCTCTTTCCGCATATTATGGCATAGAAACGGTTTTCAATAATGTAAGCTCCACTGCTAAATCAGAAGACATTACCACCGGCATATACTCTCCTTTAGCAAGCCGTTATCCGGATGGCCTGAATCATTATTTTACACTAGCTGTTTATTCTATGTTCAAATATAATTTGAATGAAAAGATAACCGTGAATGCCGGACTAAGGTTTAGTTATGTTTATTTGTATTCCACCATTGAAGATAACTCCTTTTATAATTTCCCATTTGAAGAAATACTTCTTGAAAACAGTGCTTTAAACGGATCTCTTGGCTTTGTTTTCAGACCTGCCAGCAATTCTCAGATTAATTTAAACCTGGCTTCGGGATTTAGGGTCCCGAACCTGGATGATGTTGCAAAGATTTTTGATTCCGAACCAGGGGGTGTTGTTGTACCAAATGCTGACTTAAAACCAGAATATACATACAACATTGATCTTGGCTGGATTAAAAGCTTTCGTGAAGCTGTAGATTTTGAAATAACCGGATTTTATACATATCTGGAAAATGCCATGGTTCGGCGTGAATATTCTCTTAACGGGTTTAATACAATTATGTATGACCGCGAAATGAGCAAGGTTTTTGCCATTGTGAATGCAAAAAATGCAAATATCTACGGATTTAGCTTAAACCTGGGTCTAAAGATTTCACCTTCTTTTTTATTGAAAACAGACTTTACCTATATGAAAGGAAAAGACAATGAAGGTTTTCCATTAAGGCATATTCCTCCCTATTATGGAGGATTGCATATATTGTTTGAAAAGGCAATCATGAAAGCAGATCTTTACGCTTTATACAATGGGGAAATTTCTAATAATAATCTCTCCCCCGAGGAACAACCCAAGCTGCATATGTATGAACTTGATCAAAATGGAATGCCTTACTCTCCATTATGGTATTCGTTGAATTTTAAGACATCTGTGCAGGTAACTAAGAAACTAATATTTTCGGGAGGGCTTGAAAATATTCTTGATCACCGTTACAGGCCTTATTCATCAGGAATTGTCGCTCCCGGAAGAAACTTTTTCTTCTCTATTAAAGTTGCTATATCTTAGGGGAAATATGTTATGTGGGGCTGTCTCAAAAGCTTAGGTTTTGGTCATCCTGAACTAAAGCCGGTAAGCAGGCAGGATTACTCCCTGCGGTCGTGAGTAAGTTCAGAATGACTACTTTTAAACCTTTTAAGACAGCTCTTTCCTCGCCAGAAGGAAATATATTTAAATGGGAAGAGGTCCCTATTTTTCCTGACTTCGACAC
>DAOWNN010000132.1 GCA_030642585.1 Bacteroidota bacterium
ATAGCCTGCGCTCTCCGGTTTCCATTTCATCTTTTTCAACAATAGACTTTTTAATATGTACCGATCTCACAATAAGTTCATGAATCAGTATCAGGTCTTCTCTGTCAGCAAATCCTTCAGACTTGAAATAATTCAGGATTTCAGGATCTCCTATGAAACCATACTTCAACACCTCTCCCATTCCGGATAAAAACTCATGTTCATCCAGGGTTTTAAGCAGGCTATGATCACATATCACAAGTTCAGGTTGGTTGAAAACCCCTATGATATTCTTAAAACCACTATAATTCACACCATTCTTTCCTCCAATGCTTGCATCCACCTGGGCTAAAAGGGTGGTAGCAACAAAGCCAAATTTTAAGCCTCTTAAGAAAGTTGAGGCAACAAATCCGGTTATATCACAAACTACTCCGCCTCCAATTCCCAAAATATAAGTATTACGATCGGCATTTAGTTCTAGTAATTGGGAGTAAATAAACTCAATGGTACCAGGATTCTTGTACTCTTCCCCACTTTTAATACTAATTACAGGAAAAGCAGGGAATCTTGAGGAATAGAGCTCATGAACCCTTTCATCAGTAATGATGATTACATTGGATTTGGGAATATACTCATCAAGCTTATCTAAAGATCCCCCAATGATTATTTTTGAATCACGATTGAGCCCTTTAATCACTACTTCTTCTATGCCTGGCAATGTGTTCATCAAAAAGAATTTTTACAAAGTTATTAAATTTAGTTCTTCCTGGTGCTCCTTGGAGTCTTAGTGACTTAGTGGCTATCTTTTTCTTGCCACAAAGGCACAAAGGCACGAAGATTCACAAAGTTTATTCTTAAATTTTCTTGTCTTTCCTTGGTGCCCCTTGGAGTCTTAGTGTCATAGTGGCTATCTTGTCTTCTGCCACCAGGGTTCAGTCAACCCCTGTTCATAATTTTTGTTTGCTTATTAATTGACTCCTGGTGAATAGCCTTTAAAATAATTGTAACAAATTCTTCACTTAAGCCAAGCTTCTTTCCCAATTCTGTTCTTCCTTTCAAAATGTCAGCCCACCTGTCAGATTGAAGGATTGTGATGCCATTCTGAAGCTTATATTCACCAATTTTCTCAACTACCTTCATCCTTGTTTCAATAGTATGAATGATTTTATCATCCAGGCGATCAATCTCGGTCCTGTAGTCTTCCAGATCTTTAAGTATTTCAAGGCCATTGACCTGCGGTTTTCTCCAGACCAATGAATCCAGTATTTTCTTTAAGTTTGCCGGTGTTACCTGTTGCTCTTTATCACTGAGTGCATTTTCAGGATTGATATGAGACTCAATAAACAAACCATCAAAATTCAGGTCTAATGCTTTCTGGCAAACACCCTGAAGCAAATCTCTTCGCCCGCAAATATGGCTTGGGTCGTTTATTATCGGGAGTTCGGGAAATCTTCTTTTCAATTCAATTGGAATACCCCATTGAGGTTTGTTACGATAATTGGAGGGTCCATAAAATGAAAAACCTCTATGAATGGCAACCAGCTTGTTCAAGCCAGCCTTATTGAATCTTTCCAAAGCTCCAATCCATAAGTCAATATCCGGATTAACAGGGTTCTTAACAAAAACCGGGATATCTTTCCCACTCAGGTAGTCTGCTAATTCCTGAACTGCAAATGGATTAGCTGTTGTTCTGGCTCCAATCCACAAGATATCTACCCCATACCTCAAAGCTTCTTTAATATGATATGTATTTGCAACTTCCGTTGCAATTAATAAGCCTGTTTCCTTTTTCAGCTTTTCTAACCAGGGAAGGGCTACTGCCCCTAAACCCTCAAAATTCCCGGGCCTGGTCCTGGGTTTCCAAATTCCAGCCCTGAAGATAGGAATTCCCATATCTGCAATCATTTTACCTGTTTTAATCACTTGCTCCTCAGTTTCAGCACTGCAAGGGCCCGATACTATAATAGGGGTTTCCAATTCTTTCCCATTAATCACAACCGGCTCAATCCTCAATTTAGTTTCCATGAAAAATATATTATAGGTCATTAATAATTCTATTCCTGGCTTTTTCTAATACTGCAATATTATTACAAATTGAAATACGAAGATAATTCTTTCCCTGCTCTCCGAAAATTGCACCCGGCGTGATAAATACCTTTGTTTTTTCAAGAATTCTATCTGAATAGGTGTATGAATCTATTTCTTTTTCTGGTATTTTGGCCCAGACAAATAAACCTGCCTGTTTTTTTTCATAACTACATCCCAATTGATCCAGAATATCCCATGCATGTTCCCTGCGTGATTCATACACTGAATTTAAGTTATCATACCATGACACCGGTAAGTTCAGGGCCTCAATTGCTGCTTTTTGTAGTGCCAGGAACATTCCTGATTGAATATTGCTTGTAACTTTCAATACTTTTTCAATATAGTCATTTCGACCGCTGAGCATTCCTAAGCGCCATCCTGCCATATTATGAGACTTACTTAAAGAATTCAGTTCAAGAGCGACCTGTTTTGATTCCGGAACAGAAAAAATACTTAAAGGATTCTTATTTAAAATAAAACTATAGGGATTATCCAGGCAAATTAGGATTTTATTTCGCACACCAAACTCAATCAGCTCCCTGTATAATTTATCTGTAGGGACAGCTCCGGTGGGCATATGCGGGTAGCTTACCCACATAATTTTTACATTTGTCAAATCATGTTCTTCAAGAACATTCAGATCCGGGAACCATGAATTCTCTTCTTTCAATTCATAATTAAGGACTTCGCCACCAATCATGCGTGTAACCGAAGCATAAGAAGGATAACCGGGATCAGGAACAAGTGCAACTTCTCCCGGGTTTAAAAATGCCATTGAAATATAAAATATTCCTTCCTTAGATCCCATAAGCGGTAGTATTTCATGTTCAGGATCCAGGGTAACATTATAATACTTTTCATACCATGCAGATATGGAATTTCTGAATTCGATTGTACCTCTGTAACTCTGGTAACCATGTCCATTGTCTTTAGAGATAAATTCCACAGCCTTATCAACAGCCTGAATTGGGGGAGGAAGATCAGGATTCCCAATTCCCAGGTTTATAATATCCAGTCCTTTTTTATTCATCTTCTCAATTTCTTTCAGTTTTTTTGAGAAGTAATACTCACTTACTAGATCTGTTCTTCGGGCAGCTTCTATTGTCATAATATTTTCCTCCCTTTTCTGTATTCTCCAAGTATTCCCAGTTCTCCGGTAAACGGCCTGATTGCATCCAAAACCTGCCTGTACAATCCTTCTTCTTCAAATAACATATCAATATAAAAGTGATAGTCCCATTCTTTTCCAATTATAGGCATAGACTGGATCTTTGTTAGATTCATTTCATAATATGAAAGGATAGATAAGATCTTGGAAAGGCTCCCAATTTTGTGAGAAAGTGAAAAAAACAAAGAGGCTTTATTGTTCCCCGAATTTTTGTTAATATTTCCATTATCTGAAAGTATCAGGAATCTTGTATAATTCACTTTATTGGTTTCAATGCCCCCGGCAATAATCTCAAGATTATATTTCTCTGCTGCAAGATCACTTGCAATAGCTCCTACACCCATTAGCTCCTTATCGCTAATTTCCTTTGCGCTCATTGCTGTATCAGCACTTTCTATCAATCTTATTCCAGGCTGCTTTTCAAAGAAAGTCTGGCATTGCAAAATGGCCATTGGGTGCGAATACACCTCTTTGATGTCTTTTAGATCCTGACCAGGCAAAACAACAAGATTCTGCCTGATCCGCAAAAATATCTCTCCGATAATTTTCTTTCCTGACTCCATCAACAGGGTATAGTTTGGCAAAATACTACCAGCTACTGAATTCTCAATTGCCATAATGCCAAAATCTGACTGTCTTTCTTTCAGTGTTTTAAAAATATCTTTAAAAGTTCTTCTTGGAACAATCTCAATTTGATCAGTCTCAAAATATTGCCTGGCAGCTATTTCATGAAATGCCCCATAACCACCCTGGATTGCAATTCTTAATTTTTTTTGTTCTTTTTTTTCCATAATTACAGATAAAAAAAAAGTCCCATCAAATGGGACCAACAATTTCTATATAAAGTTATCCCTATCCGGCTGAAGCACCAAAATAAAAATAGCTGTTAAAGAAATAAATATTAGTCATGAATTTCTAATTAGTGTACAAACCTAGGTATTTTCAAATAATATTCAAGCATTACAGCAAAAAAAATAGATATTTTTCATTCCAGACAAAATTTTTGTGATTTTTGTATTCATAATTTAGTTGCTTTATTCATGAATCAGAAAGAAAGATTTAAAAAAATTATTGCTCACTTTGAAGAAAATGTTCCAATTGCGGAAACTGAATTGAAATATAAGGATGCATTTAGTCTGCTTGTTGCAGTAATTTTATCGGCACAGTGTACAGATAAAAGAGTTAATCTAATCACTCCTCCATTACTTTCACAATTTCCGGATGCAAAATCTATGGCCAATAGTACCCAGGAAGAAGTCTTTGAATTCATTAAGACTTGTTCCTACCCCAATAACAAGGCAAAACATATCAGAGGAATGGCAAAAATGCTAGTAGATAAGTATAATGCTACAGTCCCTTCAGATATTGATGAGCTTCAGAACTTGCCAGGAGTTGGCAGAAAAACCGCAAATGTTATTGCTTCAGTGGTGTTTGATAAACCTGCTATGGCAGTGGATACTCATGTGTTCAGAGTATCAAAACGGTTGGGACTTACTCAAAACGCAAAAAACCCTCTTGCTGCTGAAAAACAATTGGTTCAATATATCCCTGAACATCTTATTCCCAAGGCTCATCATTGGTTAATTTTGCATGGAAGGTATATTTGTATTGCAAGAAAACCTAAATGTGACGAATGTGGGTTGCAAGCCTTTTGTAAATATTATAAAATGCAAAAATAGGTTGCATTGAATAGTATTTTCATACACTTTTGATACAATACCATATGACCATTAAATTAATTTTGCACACATGAAAAGAATCTACCTGGACTTTAACGCTACAACGCCCATACATCCTGAAGTTGCAGAAAGTATGAAGCCTTTCCTTAAAGAATATTTTGGAAATCCTTCAAGTAATCATTGGTATGGCACACAAACAAAGTTAATGCTTGAAAAGTCCCGTAAGCAAATTGCCCTTTTCCTGAATTGTTCTGTAGACGAAGTAGTTTTTACGAGTGGAGGCACAGAATCCAATAACACAGCCCTTAAAGGCATTGCCTATGCTAATAGAGATAAAGGAAAACATATTATTACCTCTGAAATTGAACACCCTGCTATTCTGGAAGTATGTAAACACCTTGAAAAAAACGGCTTTGATGTAAGCTATATTGGAGTTGATAAATATGGGATGGTAAACCCTGATGAGATTAAATCTGCTATTACTCCATCAACTATATTGATAAGTATAATGCATGCAAATAATGAGGTTGGTACCATTCAGCCAATACAGGAAATTTCAAAAATTGCAAGGAAAAACAATATACTTTTCCATACGGATGCTGCTCAATCTGCCGGAAAAATACCAGTTGATGTTGAAGAACTGGGTGTAGATCTTCTTTCGATTGCCGGACATAAACTTTATGCTCCAAAAGGCATAGGGGCACTTTATATACGAAGAGGCACTAAGATTGAGAAACTGATTCATGGTGCAGATCATGAAAGAAATATGAGAGCAGGTACGGAAAATATGCTTGAGATAATTGGTCTCGGAAAAGCATGTGAACTTGCAAAAACTGAAGGAAACAAAAGAAGTAAACAGCTCGAAAGTTTAAGGGATCAGCTATATCGGGAATTAACTGAAAAATTAAAGGACATACATCTGCTTGGGCACCCAAAAAAACGCTTACCAAATACTTTAAGTATTGGATTTACAGGATTGGATGCCAACATAATTTTATCGGAGCTGCAAAATATTGCTGCCTCAGCGGGAGCTGCCTGCCATGCCGATCAGCTTGATGTTTCACATGTCCTGCTTGCCATGAAAGTGCCAAATGAAATAGCTATGGGGACCATTAGGTTTTCAACAGGGTTTTCCAATACTTCAAATGAAATATCCAGTGCAGCTGAACAAATTATAAGCACTGTTAATAACTTAAGAAAAACATCCGCATCTTCGTTTAGTTCTGGTTTTAAACAAAATGAAGTGAAATTAACTCATTTTACCCAGGGTCTTGGTTGCGCGTGCAAGCTCAAACCTCAAGCTCTTGAAAAAGTACTTGAAAAAATTCCTGAATTCAAGCACCCAAATATTTTAGTAGATATGAAATCCAGTGATGACGCTGCGGTTTACAAACTAAACCAGGACATCGCAATTGTTGAAACTGTAGATTTTTTTACACCCGTGGTTGATGATCCTTATTC
>DAOWNN010000156.1 GCA_030642585.1 Bacteroidota bacterium
TCCACACAAGATACAGTTCTCTATATCTATAGCCGCTATCCTGGGACTGGCAATACTGAAGGGTATAAAAACTGCTTTTCTCCCAACCATGTCGAATTGATATTCATCACGAACCACCACCGGACAATTGTCTTCACATAATGAACAACCGGTACAATCGGTTGTAACATAACGAGGATGTTGAACCAGTTCGGCATTGAATTCTGTTCCTGAAATACGTTCAATATTTTTTACCTCGGAATGAGTAAATATGGTAATATTCTCGTGCCTGGCTGTTTCTGAAACTTTAGGAGTAGTTATACAAGCGGCACAATCCAATGTTGGAAAAACTTTACTTAAATGGATCATCTTCCCACCAATTGAATAATCTTTTTCAACCATAATGATCTTATATCCCAGGTTGGCCAGGTTAATCGCAACCTCTTCCCCTGCAATTCCCCCACCTATGACCATTACATCATAATTCATGTTTTGCATAGTAGCTTTTATCAATTTGAGAAATAATTTACAAAAGTGTTCATGTGCTTTACAAAAGGTTCAGCACAAACAGAACAGATTGCAGCCATTTTAAGCCTTGCTGCATCCATACCCTTTTCTTTCATTATGGCATGTGTTTTAGCAACAATTTCAGAAGTATTTTCAGTGCATTTTTCGCTGAATGGACAATCAGTTCCATCTGCAGCAATAAACACCCCATCGAATCCTTTTTCAAAAGCACGCATGATCCATCGTGGTTTAATTGCACTTGAACAAGGTACAATCATTGTGTAAACCACCGGTGGATAATGCATCTTTAACAATCCGGCCAGGTCAATGGCCGGATCTGAAATTTTCTCGGTTGAAAATACCAGGATCTTTACGCCACTGTTATTTCCTTTATCCATCTTCTTAACCTTTTTTCATAAAAATTCTAAAAAAACCTGAATCCTCGATAGTGCCAAGATATTCATGACCCTTTTTTGTTGCCCACTTTGGAATATCCCTTCTGGTACCTTCATCTGCAGATAGTATTTCCATAACTTGACCTGAACTAATTTCACCAATGGCTTTCTTTGCTGCCAATAGTGGTCCCGGACATGCTGTTCCTCTTGCATCAACTACCTTGTCAGCTGTAGTGTTCTGTAATTCTTCTGTTGTCATGATTTAATGTTTTTAGTGATAAGTAATTATTATTGCTTACAAATTAAAATTCCTGTTAAAACCTTTCTTAAATGAGCATATGAACATCCGCATTTTGTGCAGAGTCAACATATTCGCCAATTCCACAAATATCATCTGCCAGGTCAATGAAGTCAGAAACTTTCTCACCGCCCCAGATTTTACCTGCTGTTCCGCATATATAAAATTTCACATTACCCAGCTCCTTGGCAGTTGTGAAAAAGTCAACCCAGGTTGGCACATTCATCGACTCAAGAGAGGTTTTGAGCTCCCTGTTTAACTCGGGGTATTCTGATGAAGTATCGATTTTAGCTCCATTCTCTTTCTTAAAAGCATAAGCACCATATAATAGAACATATATCTCAACATCCATGTCTTCAGCTACTGCTCCACTTAAAATTATACCCGCTACAATCAGTTTGTCAAAACTGCCAGTGCAAAGTGCCATTGTCATCTTTTTATTTTCTTCCATGATGTTTTTTTGAATTAATTTTGTTTTCGATTTCAAAGAAAGATCAGTGTGATATGAAACAGAAATTTTTTACTGTGAAATAAATCACAGTACTTTGTGACAAATATCACAACTCCTTGTTTATTACTCTTACACAACTATTTACAAGTCATATTAATGGAATATAGGGTGTATGCTTAACAACATATAGGTAGAATTACAAAATATTTTATGAGATAAAGAATGACTATTTTTATGAGAAAACTCCTTATTAATTCGTCTAAATGAAGCTTTTATAATTCCATCTTCCTCCTGTATGATTATTTTATCTATTTTTGGGGAAAATTTCGCATACTGAATCATTCTGTACTATTCAATTTCTCGATTAAAATTTGATCCTACCTGATGTTTCAGAAAATTCACAAAATTCTATTCATTATGAAAAATCTGCTCCTTATTTTTATCATTGTTTTTACTATTGCATCATGCTCTGCCCCAATGAAAGTAAGGCATGAATATGATAAACAAACCGATTTCACACAGTATAAAAGCTTTAGTGTTTATCCTTATGATCATCAAAATTCTTTTTTATACAATAGTTCAGGCAAAGAAGTTCTGGAACATTATCTTGCTCAGGAATTGAAAGACAGGAACTATAAACAATTAACTGCAAAAGGCGATTTAATTGCAGATATATATGTTGTAATTGGTCACAAAGCAGGTTCCAGTTACAGAAATCATTACAGTACCGGATACTGGAGTGGCTACAGTAATCCTTATGGCTACAGAACAGAAAATTTAGTAGGTGGTACTATGATTATCAGTCTGTATGACAGAAAAACAAAAACCCTTGTCTGGCAGGGAACCGGAAGCGGAACCTTAACCGAGAATCCTCTTGAAGCTGAAAGGAATATCCCAAAAAGGATAGCTCAAATTTTCCACAAATTTCCCGTGAAAAAAAATAAATAATAATTTACTGAAGAGATACTGTTTGTTTGATAGTCAAAATAGGTAAATTATAATTTTGAATCAGTGAGAGCTTGATTATGTTCTATCATATTATCACATTGGGATGTCAGATGAATAAATCTGACAGCGAACGGGTCAGGACTGTTTTAAACAAAATGGGATTCCGGTGGACCGATCATGAAAACGAAGCTCAGCTTGTTGGAATACTAGCCTGCTCGGTCCGGCAAAAGGCAATTGATAAGGTTTACTCAAGGATCAGTCACTGGAACCGGATGAAAAACAATAAGAACCTCATCACCTTTGTGTCAGGATGTATTCTGCCTGCTGACAAAATAAAATTCCTGAAGCTTTTCGATCTTGTTTTCACAATGGATGAATTGCCAGACCTTCCAGACCTTATCAGGCAATATGGTGTTGTAACACCCTATTCTTTAAGCCCTGAAGCAGATCTTGCACCTTACGGGGATGATACTGATATGCAAAAAACTGCTGAATTCCCAAATCTGCTTAAACTGCTCCAAACTGAAGATAGTTTGAAAATTGATGTATCTCAAATAATTAATGAAGATGAAACGTCCATGGATGAACGCAGCATTATGGATGGTTTCTGGCATATAAAACCTAGCTACTCCTCCCCTTTTGAGGCATTTGTTCCCATTCAGAATGGATGTGACAAGTTTTGCACATTTTGTGCCGTTCCTTATACAAGAGGAAGAGAAGTTTCAAGACCCCATGAAGAAATACTCCAGGAAATATCAAGTCTCATAGACCAGGGATGCAAATCAATAACACTGCTCGGACAAAATGTAAACTCTTATGGGCTGGATAAGAAGAATGAGGGAATTTCATTTCCTGAGCTGCTGAAAATGATAGGTGAATTGGGGAATGTTTCCCAAAAAAAATTCTGGGTTTATTTCACCTCTCCCCATCCCAGGGACATGACCAACGAAGTAATTGATGTAATTGCAGAATATAAATGCCTTGCTAAACAAATTCATCTCCCTTTACAATCAGGAGACAATAAGGTACTTGCAAGAATGAACAGGAAACATTCCCTGCAAAAATATCGTGAGATTGTAGAATACATAAGGCATAAAATCCCCATGGCGACCTTGTTTACCGATATCATTGTTGGTTTTACCGGAGAAACGGAGCAACAATTTGAACAATCACGCCTGTGCTTTCCTGAGTTTCAATACAATATGGCCTATATTGCAATTTATTCTCCCCGGCCAGGAGCTGTAAGTTCACGATGGAAAGATGACATCCCCCACCAGGTAAAAAAAGAGAGACTTCACATACTAACAAAAGACCTGGAGAAAAGTTCACATGCACATACAAAAAGAATGATTGGACAAACCTACCAGGTACTGGTTACCAGACTGGACAGGAAGAAATTATATCTTTCAGGATATACGGAAGGGAGAATCAATGTGAGGTTTCAGCCTATTGATACTTCCTTAATTGGGAAGTTTGTAGATTTGAAAATAGTATCAGCAACAGAATTCTCTGTGCAGGGTGAATTGGTGGAAGTTGCAGATCTTAAGGTGAATTAAGATGCAGAGAAAAAAAGTAGCTTTTAAGACTCTTGGTTGCAGGCTGAATCAGTTTGAAACAGATGCCCTTGCTTCAGAATTCGGCCGCAAGGGCTATAAAGTTGTTGAATTCAATGAGAAAGCTGATGTTTATGTTATAAACACCTGTACGGTTACAAACCAGAGTGATCATAAGTCAAGAAATATCATCCGCCAGGCTGAGAGAAAAAAGGAAGATTCTATTCTTGTGGTGACAGGTTGTATGGCTGACCACTTCAAAGAAGACCTGAACAATGATCAAGAAATCAATTTCCTGGTTCAGAATGATCAAAAAAGCTCTCTGGTGAGCCTTGTTGAAGCACACTACAATGGAGAAATATTATCGCCCTCCTCCTTTAAGAAAAATAAATTTGGTTTTGGAATTGCAGACAAGGGATTTCATACCAGGGCAATGATAAAGATTCAGGATGGTTGCGATAATTTTTGCAGCTTTTGCATTGTCCCCAGGGTAAGAGGCAGGGCTGTAAGCAGGCCGTTTCAGGATATCCGGGATAATATTAGTAAAGTACTGGATGCAGGATTTAAGGAGATTGTACTAACAGGGGTTAATATTGGAAGGTACATGCATGAGGGATTAAATTTTGAAAAGTTACTGGAAAAACTCCTTGATATTCCCGGAGATTTCAGGGTACGAATTTCATCTATAGAGCCTGATGGATTTGGGGATAGGTTTTTTGAACTCTTTGCCCATCCAAAACTCACTCCTCACCTTCATCTCTGTCTTCAATCTGGATCAGAAAATATCCTGCTTAAAATGAGAAGGATGTATACTGTAAAAACCTTCATGAGAATGACAGAAAGGCTAAAAACCTTATACCCTGATTTTAATTTAACCACCGACATTATAGTTGGGTTTCCTGGTGAGTCTGAAAAAGATTTTGAAGAAAGCTGTAGTGTAAGCAGAGAAATTGGATTTAGCCATATACATACCTTTAAATATTCTGTAAGAAACGGAACCCGTGCTGCAAGACTGGAAAACCAGGTAGCTGAAAAGATAAAAACTAGCAGAAGTGAGATCATACGTCAAATCTCACTGGAAAACAGGATGGCTTATTTTAGTAAAATGCTTGGAAAGGAACAGTTGATGCTAACTGAGAAACCAAGAAAGGGAAATACAAAAGGCTATGGTCAGAATTATGTCCCCATTGTTCTGGATGGTAAATATTCCAGGAATGAATTTGTTAATACCCGCCTCGTGGGAATTATAGATGACAAAGAGCCGGTTATGAGAGGAGAGAGAGTTGAAGACTGAAGTATAGAATTGCAGATGGTTACTCGTCTGACCACTCATGGTTGCAGCCTGTGAATAAACTTATCTTTTTAAACAAAGAACTAAGCAATAGTGGTCTGACGAGTATTCAATACAGGCTATGTTATGAAATATATATCACATAAGCTTTAGATTAGTAATATGAATCGTTATATATCGTCCCTAACGGGACTTGGCAAATAGATTTAAGATTCATTCTATAAATATGGTATTGCTTTGCAATAATCTACGGGATTCCAAA
>DAOWNN010000178.1 GCA_030642585.1 Bacteroidota bacterium
AAAAGTATAAAAAAATGGTGATATAAATGAATGCATAAATATGAATATAGTATTATTAAATGAACTACATCACCAGGCAAATGAGCTTAAGGGATTCAATTTTTCCGGCTTAAGAATCTTGCTTATATTTGTTTCAATTTTGAACCAGAAATTAACCCCTAGTTATGTCAAATACCAAAGTTGACCTAAAGCTTGCTGAACAACTCGGTCTTAATGCCGATGAACTTGAGATGATCAAGGAGATTTTAGGCAGGGATCCAAATTTCACAGAACTCAGTATATACTCGGTTATGTGGTCTGAACATGCTTCCTATAAGAATTCTATAAAATGGCTAAAAACACTACCGCGAGAGGGTGAGTACATTTTAGCTGAGGCAGGTGAAGAAAATGCAGGGCTTGTGGATATCGGGAACGGACTGGCTTGTGCATTTAAGATTGAATCTCATAATCATCCTTGTGCCGTAGAACCATACCAGGGTGCAGCAACAGGAGTGGGGGGTATCAACCGGGATATTTTTACCATGGGAGCAAGGCCTGTGGCACAATTAAATTCATTAAGGTTTGGGACACTGGATAAAGAAAGAACAAAATGGCATGTAAAAGGGGTAGTAAAGGGCATAGGAGATTATGGCAATTCTTTCGGTGTGCCTGTAGTTGGTGGAGAGGTTTATTTCAACAAGAGTTATAATACAAATCCTCTTGTAAATGCCATGTCGGTTGGTTTGATGCATAAAGATGATATGATTTCTGCTGTGGCAAAGGGAGTGGGGAATCCTGTGTTTATTGTTGGATCAAGAACAGGTAAAGATGGTATCCACGGGGCAACTTTTGCATCTGCAGATATTACTGAGAACTCAGCCGATGATCTTCCTTCAGTTCAGGTTGGTGATCCCTTTCAGGAAAAATTACTATTGGAGGCAAGTCTTGAATTAAATAAGACACAAGCTATTGTTGGCATGCAGGATATGGGGGCAGCTGGTATCATTTGCAGTACTTCCGAGATGTCAGAGAAGGGCAGTCATGGAATGAAAATCGATCTTGGAAAGGTTCCTCTTCGACAGAAGAATATGGAGCCATGGGAAATTCTTCTTTCAGAATCACAGGAGAGAATGTTGGTGGTGGCAAAAAAAGGACGTGAAAAGGAAGTTGAAAAAGTATTTGAAAAATGGGATCTGAATTGTGTGATTATAGGGGAGGTGATAAAAGAGGATAGATTATATTTTTTCAAAAATGGGGAATTATATGCTGATGTACCTGCCTCAAGCCTGGTTCTTGGAGGAGGAGCCCCGGTGTATGAAAGAGAATTTAAAGAGCCTGCATATTATAAGGAGTTCAAAGAGTTTAAAATAGACTCTGTTGAAGTGCCGCAAAGCATGATAGAGGTGGCCTGGTCACTGATTGATAATCCAAATATTGCCAGCAAACATTGGGTTTATGAACAGTATGACACTATGGTAGGTACTGCCAATATGACCACTAACTTTCCTTCAGATGCAGGATTAGTGAATGTGAAAGGAACCCGGTCTGCACTTGCTCTTACAGTGGATTGTAATTCAAGATATGTTCTTGCTGATCCTGAAATTGGAACACAAATAGCTGTTTCAGAAGCCTCCAGGAATATTATTTGTACAGGGGGTGATCCACTTGCCATAACAAATTGCCTGAATTTTGGCAACCCTTATAATCCAGAGGTATTCTGGCAGTTTGTGGGTGCTATAAAGGGAATGGCAAAAGCGTGCAAGAAATTTGGGACCCCTGTTACCGGCGGGAATGTGAGTTTTTATAATCAGACTTCAATTGATGATGAAGTAGTTCCGGTATTTCCGACTCCAACTATCGGAATGCTGGGAATACTTAGGGAAAAAAACAATCAGATGAGCATGGCTTTTAAGTCAAAGGGAGCTATGATATTTCTTGTAGGACAATCCAGAAATGACATTGCTTCCTCAGAATATCTTGTCTCGTGGCACAATATTGAAAAATCTCCTGTGCCCTATTTTAATCTGGAAGAAGAACATAAAATGCATAGTGTTTTAGGAGACCTGATTAGTTATAGCCTTGTGATGTCTGCCCATGATATTTCAGAAGGAGGATTATTCATTTCACTTTTTGAATCTGGGATGCCTAATTGCCTTGGTTTTGATATTACTACTGATGCTGAAATCAGAAGTGATGCGTTTTTATTTGGTGAGTCTCAAGGTAGGGTGGTAGTAACCGTAACCCCCACTCGCGAAACCGAATTTATTGATTTTATGCTGAAACAAGATGTTCCCTTTTCAGCATTAGGGCATGTTACAAAAGGGGAGATAAGGATAGATGATCTGTCATATGGTTTTACATGTGACATGAAGAAAGTTTACCTCGGAAGCCTGGAAAAACATCTTGAAGAATAATTGATTTTTAATACTGTGGTAAATCCCTATAAAAATTCTGAATCCGGAAAGAAAGCGCAGGTTGAGGAGATGTTTGACCAGATTGCTCCTAAGTATGATTTTTTAAATCATTTTTTATCCCTTGGAATAGATAAACTCTGGAGAAGAAAGGCTATACGGGTATTGAAGCCATTTCAGCCAGAAAAAATTCTTGATCTTGCTACCGGTACCGGAGACCTGGCAATAACTGCGCTGCAACTTAAGCCTGACAAAGTAGTTGGAATTGATATTTCAGAAGGAATGCTTCGCAAGGGTAGAGAAAAGTTAAAAAAGAAAAAACTCCTGGATAAAATTGAGCTAATTCAGGCGGATTCTGAAGACCTGCCTTTTGAAGATATAAGCTTTGATGCCCTTACGGTTGCTTTTGGTGTCAGGAACTTTGAAGATCTTCAAAAAGGGCTCAATGAGATGTTCAGGGTTTTGAAACCGGGTGGAGCATTTGTTATTCTTGAGTTTTCACAACCAGTGGGTTTCCCTTTCAAACAGATTTACAATTTTTATTTTTTTAAGATACTTCCCAAAATCGGAAAAATTATTTCGAGGGATGGATCTGCTTATACCTACTTGCCAGAGTCAGTTGAGGTTTTTCCTGACGGAGATGAATTCCTTTGTCGCCTTGGGAATGCTGGTTTCTCAGAACTTTCCTTCAAAAGATTGAGCTTTGGGGTGGCAAGTTTATACACAGGAGTGAGAGATAATCACAATAATCTGTCAGATTTGTAGTTAATTGTTCATGAGAAATAATCTGCTTTGAAAATAAAACTTTTATTCATATTACTGCTGATCCCATGGCTGACCTTTTCTCAGAAACAAAAGGTCAAGAACAATTCTGTGTATGATATGAAACCCATTCATTTTGGATTTACAGTTGGGCTAAACACATTGGACTTTGCCCTGTATCCTTCCGAATTTGCATATGATCATGATACTATTCCTAACTCCACTGTGTTGCACCCAGGATTCAATATCAGCGTTGTTTCAAGCCTGCGCTTAAATAAGCATATGAATCTACGGTTTTTACCGGGGATTAGTTTTGGCCAGAGGACAATTCATTACTACCAACAAGATAGCCTCTTTACTAAGCAAAAGATCGAATCATCTTTTCTTGAGTTCCCGCTTCTTATCAAGTATAAATCAGAAAGGATAAATAATTTCAGGCCATATTTAATAGCAGGATTTAATTACCGTCTTGATCTGGCTGCAAAGAAGGAATATGATTCTGAAAAACAGAACTATGTACGGCTTAGGAGATCAGATATTTATACCGAGCTTGGTTTCGGAATAGATTTCTTTCTTTTATATTTCAAATTCTCAGCAGAACTGAAGTATTCAATTGGTTCAAGAAATATGCTTGTTGATGACCCCTTCCCCGGATCTGAGTTTTTTGTTACTTCTATAGACAAGTTGAAGTCGAGGATGTGGGTATTGTCTTTCCATTTTGAGTAAGACGGGTATGCCAGATCTACCCGGGGTGGCATGTATATGAAAATCTCATCAGAACATTGCTCATGAATAAAATCCTTAATTTGAGTCTCCGACCCAGAGTCGCCTTTTCAGATAAGGCCTTGAAGTCGGTTGTGGCCACAAAGTTAAGAATCCGGCTTTCTGAAATCAAAAAAATAAATATTCAAAAAAGGTCCATTGATGCCCGAAAGCACAAAGTTATTGTGCACTTGAGTCTTGAGGCTATCCTTGGAAAACTTCCAGCCAGCCCTTCAAAATATATACCAACTTATAAAAATATTTCGGGGAGCTCAGAGGTCTTAATCGTGGGTACGGGTCCGGCTGGTCTTTTTGCCGCTTTGAGATTAATTGAGTTAGGCATGAAGCCAGTTATAATTGAGCGGGGTGTTGATATACACAAGCGAAAAAAGGATATTGCAAAATTGGTGCGTGAAAAAAAGATTGATGGCAACTCAAATTATTGTTTCGGAGAGGGAGGAGCCGGCACATTCTCAGATGGTAAATTATACACACGATCGAAAAAAAGAGGCGATGTGGATAAGGTATTGAGGGTATTGCATTTTCACGGCGCACAGGAGGAGATATTGTTTGATACACACCCACATATTGGCTCTGACAGGCTTCCATCTGTTATTGAAAATATTAGAAAGAGCATAATTGAGCATGGTGGGGAGATCAGGTTTGGGTGCCGGTTAACTGATCTGGTTTTTTCCTCTGGAAAAGTTAAAGCTGCAATTTTACAAAGCGGAGAACGTATTCCTGTCCGTGAACTTATCCTGGCTACTGGCCACTCTGCACGGGATATCTATGAATTATTATCACAGAAAGGAATTCAACTGGAAGAGAAATCTTTTGCGATGGGTGTTAGAGTTGAGCATCCTCAGGAACTTATTAATTCCATTCAATACCATCATGATGATCAAATGGCTTATCTTCCGTCTGCAGAGTATCGGCTAAGTACCAGGGTTGAGGGGAAAGGGGTATTTTCATTTTGTATGTGCCCGGGTGGATATATCATTCCTTCCATGACTTCAGAAAATGAAATGGTTGTGAATGGGATGTCTTCCTCGGGAAGGAATACTCCATTTGCTAACTCAGGGATAGTGGTAGAAATTGGACCCGGAGATTGGGGGAAATCAGGAGCAGGTAAGAGACTTCCTGGTTTGAATTTTCAAATGGAGCTCGAACGGAAAGCTTTTGAAGAATCTGGCTCCCAGGTGATGGCCCCTGCTCAAAGACTGGGCGACTTTTTAGAAGGACGCTTTTCCGGGTCTTTACCGGCAAATTCATATCTGGCCGGACTGGTCAGTTCTCCGATGCATGAATGGCTTCCAGAAATTATACGAAATCCCTTAAAACAGGCTTTTCTGGATTTTGGTAAGAAAATGAAAGGTTTTTTAACTAATGAGGCCATAATAACGGGGGTTGAATCCCGAACTTCTTCTCCTGTGCGAATCCCCAGGAATCCTCAAACACTTGCACATCTGGAGATAAGTAATTTGTTCCCCTGGTGAAGGTGCAGGTTATTCAGGAGGTATTATTTCATCTGCAGTAGATGGAGTAAGATGTGCAGAAGCGGTATTCCAAAAAAAAA